>JAQCTH010000081.1:0-4356 GCA_027686065.1 Clostridiaceae bacterium AF10-41 | reverse complement strand
TCGATGGAGCTCCTAATAATGGTAAAAATGGAGCAGATAGAGTTGAAAAGGTAGCTGATAATTCAGTTGCTATATTCTTTGCTGAACATGAAGCTGGTTTCTTAGCTGGTGTAGCAGCATCTCTTGAATTAAAAGAAGGAGAATTAGGATTTATTGGCGGTATGGAAATACCAGCAGTTCAAAAGTTTAACTGGGGATTCCAACAAGGTGTTAAATACGCTAATGATAATTTAGGAACAACAATGTCAATAAAAGCAGAAAATGTTGTTTATCAAGGATCATTTGATAATGTAGCAGCTGGACAACAATTAGCAGCAACTATGTTTGATAACGGAGTTAAAGCTGTATTTACAGCAGCTGGTGGAGTTGGTGTTGGAGCTATAAACGAAGCAAAAGCTAGAGCAACAGCTGGAAAAGAAGCTTGGGTTGTAGGTGTTGACGTTGATCAATATGCAGATGGTATATACAAAGATGATAAGTCAATCATTTTAACTTCTGCAATGAAGAAAGTAGATTCAGCTTCATTTGAAATGGTTAAAGCTGAATTAGATGGAAAGTTCCCAGGTGGACAAACTTTAACATTCGATGCTAAGAATGATGGTATAGGTCTTCCAAAAGAAAATCCAAATTTAAGTAAAGAAACTGTAAGTAAGGTTGATGAAATATTTAATCAAATAAAAGAAGGTAAAGTTAAAGTTGCATCTGAAAAAGGTGACTTAATTAAATAATTATAGAGGGAATTTAAAGGCTTAGCCTTTAAATTTCCTTCTAAGTATTAAAGAGGAAAGCGGTGAATTATATGGAGTATGTAGTAGAAATGCTTAACATTCGAAAAGAATTTCCAGGAATTGTAGCAAACGATAATGTTACATTACAACTAAAAAGAGGAGAAATTCATGCTCTTTTAGGTGAAAATGGTGCAGGAAAATCTACCTTAATGGGAATGTTATTTGGAATGTATCAACCAGAAGCAGGAGTAATTAAAGTAAATGGAAAAGAAGTTAAAATATCTAATCCAAATGTGGCAAATGATTTAGGAATAGGAATGGTTCATCAACATTTTAAACTAGTAGAAAACTTTACTGTAACAGAAAATATAATTTTAGGTTGTGAACCTAAAAAATTCTTAACAGTTGATATAAAAAGTGCAGCAAAAAGAATAGATGAATTATCCAAAACCTATGGCTTAAATGTTGATCCATACTCAAAAATTGAAGATATATCCGTTGGTATGCAACAACGTGTTGAAATTCTAAAAATGTTATATAGAAATGCTGAGGTTCTTATATTTGACGATCCAACAGCCGTTTTAACTCCTCAAGAAATTGATGATTTAATCAAAATAATGCAAAACCTTATAAAAGAAGGAAAATCAATAATATTAATTACACACAAGTTAAAAGAAATTAAAGCAGCAGCAGATAAATGTACAGTTATAAGAAGAGGCAAATGTATAGGAACAGTTGATGTTAAAACAACAACTGAAGCAGATATGGCTAAGATGATGGTTGGAAGACAAGTATCATTTAAAGTTGATAAAGGTGACGCTAATCCAGGAGAAGAAGTATTAAAAATAGAAAACTTAAACGTTAAAAATAATAAAAAGGTTTTAGGATTAAAAGACTTTTCTTTAAATGTAAGAAAAGGTGAAATAGTTGGTATAGCCGGAGTAGAAGGAAACGGTCAAACAGAATTAGTAGAAGCTATAACAGGTATGAGAGAAGCAGAAAGTGGAAAGATATTCTTTAATGGAAAAGATATTACTAAAGCTTCAATAAGAAATAGAATTGATGATGGAATAGCACATATTCCAGAAGATAGACATAAAAGAGGACTTATTCTTGATTATACAATGGAAGATAATATGGTTCTTAAAGTTTATAAAAACGAACCATTTTCTAAAAATGGACTTATAAATAGAAATAAAATAACTGAATATGCAGATAACATAATAGAAACTTTCGATGTAAGAGCTGGCGAAGGTGGAAAATCAATGGCTAGATCTTTATCAGGAGGAAATCAACAAAAAGGAATAATTGGACGTGAAGTTCAATCAAATCCGGATTTATTAATAGCTGTTCAACCAACAAGAGGATTGGATGTTGGATCAATAGAATACATACACAAAAGACTTGTTGAACAAAGAGATAATGGGAAAGCTGTACTTTTAGTATCATTAGAGTTAGACGAGATACTAAATGTTTCAGATAGAATTGCTATTGTTAACAATGGCGAACTTATAGGAATAGTAAATGCCTCTGAAACAGATGAAAATGAAGTGGGATTAATGATGGCAGGAATAAAGAGAGGTGAAAGCTAATGGAAAAAAATCAAGGTTTGAAAGCTACTATGGCCATAATACTAGGTCTTATAGCTGGAGCTATATTGATGCTTATTATGGGATTTAACCCTATAGAAGGATATGAGTATTTATTTAAAGGTGGATTAATGAACCTAGAAAGAATAGGTAATACCATAGCTACAGCAACACCATTAGTACTTACAGGGCTTTCAGTTGCTTTCGCATTTAAAACAGGATTATTTAATATAGGAGCACCGGGCCAAATGTTATTTGGAGGATTTTGCTCAATAGCAGTAGGGTTATCATTAGACTTACCAAAACTTATATTAGTTCCTATAGTAGTATTATCAGGTATCTTAGGAGGAGCTATATGGGCAACAGTTCCAGGGCTATTAAAAGCTAAATTTAACGTTCACGAAGTTGTTTCTTCAATAATGATGAACTGGGTAGCTTATTGGATAGTTTACTATAACATTCCAAGATATTTTAAAGGAGAATTCTTAGAAACTGAATCAAAAATGTTAGCAGATTCAGCAACTTTAAGAGCTTCTTGGTTATCAAGTATCTTTGGAGGATCATATATAAATTTAGGTATTTTCTTAGCGGTAATAGCTGTTTTTATAGTTTGGTTTATATTAAATAAGACAGTTTTAGGATATGAATTAAAAGCTGTTGGATTTAATAGATTTGGAGCAGAATATGCAGGTATGCCAGTTAATAGAAATATAATAATTTCTATGATGATAGCTGGAGCATTATCAGGACTTGCAGGAGCTATACAATATACAGGTAACTCAAACATAATGCAAATAGGAGTTATGCCAAGCCAAGGTTTTGATGGTATAGCAGTAGCTTTACTTGGAGCAAGCAATCCTATTGGAGTTTTCTTCTCAGCATTATTCTTTGGAGTATTGTATGTTGGAAAAGGCTTTATGAATGCAGCAGTAAAGGTACCACCAGAACTTGCAGATACTATAATGGCTACAATAATTTATTTCTCAGCAACAAGTATGGTAATGGATAAATTAATAAAGAGATTTAAAAAATCTAAAAAAGATAATCCAAAAGGTAAAAATAGTTCTTCTGAAAGGGTGGTGGAAAAATAATGTGGAACATAATAGTACAAATTTTTCCATATGCAATTTCTTTTACAGTACCTCTTTTGATAACAGCATTAGGAGCACTTTACTGTGAAAGAAGTGGAGTTGTAAATATAGGATTAGATGGACTTATGATAATAGGTTCATTTGCAGGAGCATTAACAGTTTCAAAGCTACAAGCAAATGGAGTAGCTGGAGCTTTATGGATAGGTTTATTAGTAGCAGCATTAGTAGGAGTTTTATTTTCACTATTACATGCTTTTGCAAGTATAAACTTAAATGCAAATCAAGTAATTAGTGGTACAGCAATAAATATGATAGCAGGAGCATTAACAGTTTTCTTAGCAAGAAATATTACAGGAAGTGGTAATATAAGAGTAACATCAGGATTTATTCCTAAAGATATTCCAGTATTATCTAATATTCCGGTATTAGGACCACTATTCTTTACAAAGACATATGCAACTACATGGCTTGTAATAATAATTTTATTAATAAGTACATTCTTATTATATAAAACAAGTTTTGGATTAAGATTAAGAGCATGTGGAGAACATCCGCAAGCAGCAGCTGCTGCTGGTATAAGTGTTTTCAAAATGAGATATATAGGAGTTATGGTATCAGGAGGAATGTCAGCTTTAGGTGGTGCAATAATATTACTAACATATTCAGGAGAATTTAATGGTAATGTTGCAGGACTTGGATTCCTAGCTTTAGCAGCACTTATATTTGGACAATGGAAGCCACTTGGAATATTAGGAGCAACTTTCTTCTTTGGATTTGCTTCAACAATAGCTAATGTATCACAAGCAATACCAGCATTATCAGCAATACCAGGAGTATTATTAAAGATATTCCCATATATTGTTACTTTAATAGCATTAGTTTTATTCTCTAAATCATCTCAAGCACCAAAGGCTTCTGGAGAACCATTTGATGCAGGTAAGAGATAGG
>JAQCTH010000080.1 GCA_027686065.1 Clostridiaceae bacterium AF10-41 | reverse complement strand
TTATAATATAAAAAGTCATAATGATAATATTTATAGAAATAGTAAAATAAATAGTACAGAAATATGTAATGAAAATTTAACAGAAGATGATTATAGAAAGGAATTAGTAGAAGCTATATATATAATAAAAGTAAGTTTAAGCGATACTAGATTTAATAGTGAAGAGGATATTAGTGAAGAAACAGAAGAATTCATTAATAAGATGAACAAAAGAATAGAAGAAATAGAATTTTATATGAATACAAGAGAAAAATCAGCAAAGGATTTATTAGAAATTCTTTCTAGTAGAGAAGGACTTTAATAGGTATTAATTGAAAGATATATTAAAGAAGGAATAAAAAATATAAAATATGATAAGAATAAAAATAACCCGCTAGGGTTACGTAGGTTTCTTTGCCGGTAGTTGAAAGCTACCGGTACTTTTTAAAAAAAATTTAAAAAAATAGTAGCTTTTTAAAAAAGAATGTGTTATTATAAATGGGTAGTCAAAAAGACTAACAATATTTTGTTTAAAGATTTTGAAAGATAATGAGATTCTCCGTTATAGAGATTAGTAGTTACTTGAATAGTCTTTAGAATGGAGGATTTAAAATGGAAGATAGAAAATTAGTATGTAAAGATTGCGGTAAAGAATTCATATTCACAGTAGGAGAACAAGAATTCTACAAAGAAAAAGGATTCGATAACGATCCAGTAAGATGTGCTGATTGCAGAAGAGCAAGAAAAGCTCAAAACAACAGAAGATAATTATAAGTTATCTAAGCTATAGATTAATTTCTATAGCTTTTATTTTTATAAAAATTTATATTAATTCATATAAAAGCAATAAATAATCAGATAACTTAATATTAATATACCATAATAACAATAAGGTAAATTATTAAAAAACTACTAGCAAAAAAAAATAATATATGATAAAATGATGATGTAGGTCATAGAACCGAGAAATATTTGTTTAAAGATTGAATAGAAATTAGCTTTCTCCATTTGTAGAGATTTGTTGATATTATATTGGTCTTTAGAATGGAGGATTTAAAATGGAAGATAAGAAAATAATGTGTAAAGACTGCGGTAAGGAATTCATATTCACAGTAGGAGAACAAGAATTCTACAAAGAAAAAGGATTCGATAACGAACCAGTTAGATGTATTGATTGCAGAAGAGCAAGAAAAGCTCAAAACAACAGAAGATAGTTAATTGAAGACTGTAGGGTTACCTACAGTCTTTTTAAGTGATGTCATCTCTAAATCTATGACTTAGTTGGCAAAACTTACATCTCTAATCTTTGAATCCATAAGTTGAAGTTCTTGTAGCATGTAATGCTTCATTAACATTTGCTAAAGTATCTTGTATAAGTTGTTTATTATTATCTTTTTCTACAGTTTTTATAGCATCATGCAACAATTTTTGAGCATGTGTAATATCAGAAAGAGCACACTTTAATTCATCTTTTGCATTTGTCTTATGCCCCATATAAAATCTCCTCCTAATCTTTATAATTTTTCAAAGTATCTTGAGCAGAATCAACAGCACTGCCAATCGCTTCAAGTGCAGTGTGAATTTCACTTCTATTATGATTTTCCTCTGCATGCAAATAAGCAGTGTTTAGATGATTTTGGCAAGAGCAAAGCTCATCTAAAGCTAATCTTAAATTTTCTTTTGCGTTATGCTTCATATTAACACCACCTTAAATTGAATCTCTATTAGTTTGTGCAAAAATATTATTTAAATAACATATTTAATGAAAAAAATAATAGAATAAAAGGGAAATAACGGCATAAATAAATACGAAATATAAAATTATAAAAATATAAAATAATTCGTTATATAACGAATTATTTTTGTTTTTTACTGATAAAAAGTTGACAAAAATAACTAAGAATGATACCCTAATCATATAAATACGAATTATATAAATAAAAACTCAATAATAATTCGTATATATGATTAAAATCCATTAGTTTTGGAGGTATGTGAGTTTAAAATGAGATGTATATTTGTAGAGAAAAAAAGAGGCTTTGATATTGAAGGGAAAAGTTTACTTGAGGATTTTAGAAATAATTTAGGAATTACTTCTCTTGAAGGAGTCAGACTTATAAATAAATATACTTTAGGGGAAATGAAAGAAGAAGATTATAAAAAAGCTCTTTATACGATATTTTCAGAAAGAAATGTAGATAATGTTTATGAAAATAATCTAGATGTAAAAGAGCATGAAGTTGCCTTTGGGGTTGAATATTTACCAGGCCAATATGATCAAAGAGCAGATTCAGCTTCAGAATGTTATCAATTATTGACTTCAGGAGAAAAAATAGAAGTTAAATGGACAAAAATTATAATATTAAGAGGTGCTTTATCAAGTGATGAGGTAGTAAAAATTAAAAGTTATTATATAAACCCAGTTGACTCCAGAGAAGTAAATATAGATAACTTAGAACTATTATCAAAACTTCCAAAGCCGAAAAATGTAAAGATATTAAATGGATTTATTAATAAAAGTGATAAAGAAATAAATGAGTTACATAGTAAGATGAATCTTGCTATGAGCTTAGATGATATAAAACTAATAAGAGATTATTTTAAAGAAGAAAATAGAGATCCAAGCATTACAGAGATAAAAGTTATTGATACATATTGGTCAGATCATTGTAGACACACAACTTTTTCAACAGCTATAGAAAATGTAGTTATTGAAGAAGGACTTTATGCAAAACCAATAATGAAATCTTATGAAGCATATTTAAAATCAAGAAATTTTGTTTATGGTGAAACTGATAGAGATGAAACATTAATGGATATTGCAGTTATAACAATGAAAGAAATGAGAAAAAGAGGTTTATTAGAAGATTTAGATGTATCAGATGAAATTAATGCTTGCTCAATTAATGTGAGTATAGAAACTAATAATGGAATAGAAGAATATTTAGTCATGTTTAAAAATGAGACACACAATCATCCAACTGAAATAGAACCTTTTGGAGGTGCAGCTACATGTCTTGGTGGTGCTATTAGAGATCCATTATCAGGCAGAACATATGTATATCAAGCCATGAGAGTTACAGGTGCCGCAGATCCAACTGTTGATATAGAAGAAACATTAAAAGGAAAACTTCCTCAAAGAACCATAACTTTAGGAGCAGCTCATGGATATAGTTCATATGGAAATCAAATAGGTCTTGCTACAGGACAAGTTGCTGAAATATATCATCCAAATTATGTTGCTAAAAGAATGGAAATTGGAGCTGTTATAGCAGCAGCGCCTAAGAAAAATGTAGTTAGAGAAGAGCCTAAAGTAGGAGATGTTGTAATTCTTTTAGGTGGGAGAACAGGAAGAGATGGATTAGGCGGAGCAACAGGATCATCTAAAGAACATACAGAAGATTCAATTAATGAGTGTGGAGCAGAAGTTCAAAAAGGAAATCCTCCTACTGAAAGAAAGATTCAAAGATTATTTAGAAACTTTGAAGTTTCAAAGATGATAAAAAGATGTAATGATTTTGGAGCAGGTGGAGTTTCAGTTGCAATTGGAGAATTAACAAGAGGCTTAGATATATATTTAGATAATGTTCCTAAAAAGTACGAAGGTTTAGATGGAACAGAAATTGCTATTTCAGAATCTCAAGAAAGAATGGCAGTTGTAATTAATAAAGAAGATGAAGAAAAATTTATAACTCTATGCGCAGAAGAAAATTTAGAAGCTGTTAAAGTTGCAGATGTAACTGATAATGAAAGGCTTAGAATGTTCTGGAGAGGTATAAATATAGTAGATTTAAAAAGAGAATTCTTAGATACAAATGGGGCAAGACAAACAACAGAAGTAGAAGTGAAATCTCCCAAAGAATATCCATTTAAAATAAAAAATTTAGATATAAAAGAAGCATGGATTGATACATTAAGAAAATTAAATGTATCAATGCAAAAAGGATTAGTTGAGAGATTCGACTCAACTATAGGGTCCGGAACTGTGCTTATGCCTTTTGGTGGAAAGTATCAAACAACACCAGCAGAAGGGATGGCAGCTAAGGTACCAGTACTAAATGGAGAAAGTAATGATGCAACGTTAATGACATATGGTTTCAATCCAGATATGGGAATGTGGAGTCCTTATCATATGGCATATTATTCAGTAATAGAAGCAGTAACTAAACTTTCAGCTATGGGTGGAAATTATAAAAAAGCAAGACTTACATTACAAGAGTATTTTGAGAGATTAGGAAAAGATAAAATTAAATGGGGCAAACCTTTTTCAGCATTACTTGGAGCATATCAAGCACAAATGGATTTAGGAATACCAGCAATTGGTGGTAAGGACTCTATGTCAGGTACATTTGGAGACTTAGATGTACCTCCATCATTAGTAGCTTTTGCAGTTGATGTTGCTAAAGCTAAGGATATTATATCTCCAGAGTTTAAAAATAATAACTCTAAGATAGTATTTTTAATGGCTGAGAAAAATGAAGATATGACATTGAAAGTGGATGTATATAAAAATAACTTAGAAAAGTTACATGAACTTATTTTAGATAGAAAAGTTATTTCAGCTTCATCAGTGAAATTTGGTGGAGTAGCAGAAGCTTTAACTAAAATGAGCTTAGGAAATAAGATTGGGGTAGAGTTTGAAGGATTAAGCAAAGAAGAATTATTTGAACTTAATTATGGAAGCTTAATTTTAGAAATTAAAAATGATGTTGAAATAGAAAAAGAATTACAGGATTGCGCTTATAAAGTAATAGGTAATACAACAGAAAATAGGGCTATTGTTTGTAAAGAATATGATATTAATTTTGATATAGAATATTTAGAAAATATACTTGAAGAGAAGTTATCAAAGGTATTTAAGGTAAAGACAGAAGATAAAAAAGAAAAAATAACAACAGTTTTATATGAAGATAAAGAAATAAAAGCTCCATTAATAAAGGTTGCAAAACCAAAAGTATTTATTCCGGTTTTTCCTGGGACAAACTGTGAATATGATTGCGCAAGAGCCTTTAAAAATGAAGGGGCAGAAGTTTCAGAACTTGTTTTAAACAATATGAACAAGAATTTATTAAATCAATCAATTTTAGAAATGGAAAAGAGCATAAGAGAAAGTCAAATAATTATGTTACCAGGAGGATTCTCTGCTGGAGATGAACCAGATGGATCAGGAAAATTTATAGCAACAGTATTTAGAAATGAAAGAATTAAAGATGCTGTAATGGATCTATTAAAGAACAGAGATGGCTTAATACTTGGTATATGCAATGGCTTCCAAGCACTAATAAAATTAGGATTAGTACCTTATGGTGAAATTGTAGATATAGAAGAAGATATGGCAACTTTAACTTACAATGAAATTAATAGACATATGAGTTCAATAGTTAGAACTGAAATAGTATCTAATAAGTCGCCATGGTTTAATGAAGTAAATCTTGGAGATACACATTCAATTGCAATATCTCATGGAGAAGGAAGATTTGTTGCTCCTCAAGATTTAATAGAAAAGTTAAGAAAAAATGGACAAATAGCAACACAATATGTTGATTTAAATGGTGAAATATCTAGCGATATGCCTTTTAATCCAAATGGTTCAATGCTAGGAATAGAAGGAATTACAAGTCCAGATGGGAAGATACTTGGGAAAATGGGACACTCAGAGAGAATAGGAGAAAACCTATATAAAAATATTCCGGGTAACTTTGATCAAAAGATATTTAAAGCAGGGGTTAAGTACTTTAAGTAAAAAATTGCAAAGCAATTTTCTAGTGCACAGTTTAAAAGGCACAGTTCACAGTTTCGTAGAGACAGTAAAAGGTAACAAGGAACAGGTAACAGATATTAAATCTTTTTTAGTGAAATAATGACTAAATATATAAGGAAAATCGTAATTCTTAATTATAGTTTACACTTAGTACTTGATACCTGTTCGCTGTTGCCTACAAAATGAAAAAAACTGTGAACTGTGAATTGTGAACTGCGAACTGAATAAAATTGTAAAATTAAAAAAACGGAGGTTTTTAGATGAAGGTAGCTATATTTTTTGGGAGTAAATCGGATACTGAGGTTATGAAGGGTGCCGCTAATTGTTTAAGAGAATTTGGAGTAGAATTTAAAGCTTATGTATTATCAGCTCATAGGGTTCCTGAAAAGTTAACGGAAACTTTGATGGAAGCTGAAGAAAATGGATGTGAAGTTGTTATTGCAGGAGCTGGACTTGCAGCTCACTTACCTGGTGTTATAGCATCACAAACTACAATGCCTGTAATAGGGGTTCCTATAAAGGGAGCTGTTGAAGGACTAGATGCTTTATTTTCAATAGTTCAAATGCCAAAATCAATTCCAGTTGCAACAGTTGGAATTAATAATAGTTATAATGCAGGAATGCTTGCAGTACAAATGCTTGCTATAAAGGATAGTTCATTAAGAGAAAAGTTAAATAAATTTAGATTAGATATGAAAAGTAAGTTTATAGAAGAAAATGGAGAAGGGATTGATTTATAATGGAAAAATTAGAAATGATGTATGAAGGAAAAGCAAAAAAAATATATGCTACAGAAAAGGCAGAGGAAGTTATTGTTTATTATAAGGATGATGCAACAGCATTTAATGGAGAAAAGAAAGGTCAAATTGAAGATAAGGGAGCTTTAAATAATGCAATCACTTCAATGATTTTTGAAATGTTAAAAGAAAATGGAATAAAGACACACTTTATAGAAAAGTTAAATGAAAG
The DNA here is from genome assembly GCA_027686065.1 of Clostridiaceae bacterium AF10-41. Taxonomy (GTDB): domain Bacteria; phylum Bacillota; class Clostridia; order Clostridiales; family Clostridiaceae; genus Clostridium. Next base: position 9,359 of record JAQCTH010000080.1, on the reverse strand, counting down.
AGAACAACTTTGTAAGAAAGTTGAAATAGTACCTTTAGAAGTAATAGTTAGAAACGTAGCAGCTGGATCAATGGCTAAAAGATTAGGATTAGAAGAAGGATTTGAACTTAAAACTACAGTATTTGAACTATCATATAAAGACGATTCATTAGGAGATCCATTAATAAATGATTATCATGCAGTAGGAATAGGTGCTACTACATTTGAAGAATTAAACAAAATTTATGAAATGACTGCTAAAATAAATGAGTTATTAAAAGAGTTCTTTATAAAGCAAAATATAAGATTAATAGATTTCAAATTAGAATTTGGAAGATATAATGGAGAAATTTTATTAGCAGACGAAATTTCACCAGATACATGTAGATTTTGGGATGCAACAACAGGAGAAAAATTAGATAAAGATAGATTCAGAAGAGACCTTGGAAATGTAAAAGATGCTTATGTTGAGATATTAAATAGAATACAGAAATAATTAATATTGGGGGTGTTATTTTGAGTTCAAATTTAATTTTGGATCCAAGTAATGATAAATTCAAGGATGAATGTGGTGTTTTTGGTATTTATGTAAATAAGCCTATGGATGTTGCATCTATGACATATTATGGATTATATGCACTTCAGCATAGGGGGCAAGAAAGTGCTGGAATAGCTGTAGCAAATGGCGAAAGTGTTGATATTCATAAAGGAATGGGGCTTATAACAGAAGCTTTTTCTAAAGATGATTTAAATAGACTTAAAGGTTTTGCAGCAATAGGTCATGTTAGATATTCTACATGTGGAGACACTAGAATTGAGAATGCACAGCCATTACTTAGCAAAACTAAACTTGGATCAATAGCAATGGCTCATAATGGTACTTTAGTAAATGCTGATGTAATAAGAGAACTTTTAGAGGACGGAGGACATGTCTTTCATACATCAATAGATTCAGAAGTTATAGCAAACCTTATTGCAAGAGGTGCTAAAAAGGGGATTGAAAAGGCGATATATGATGCTATTCAAGCAATAAGAGGATCTTTTGCAATGGTAATTTTGACAGAAGATAAACTTATAGGGGTTAGAGACCCACATGGTATTAGGCCGCTATGTTTAGGAAAGACAGCAGAAGGATATGTATTATCATCAGAAAGTTGTGCCTTAGATGCAATAAAAGCAGAACTGGTTAGAGATATAGAACCAGGCGAAATAGTTATTATAGACGATAATGGAATCAAATCATACAAGTATTCAGAAAATACACAATGTCAAACTTGTGCTTTTGAATACATTTATTTTGCTAGACCAGATTCAACAATAGATGGCTTAGATGTTCATGAATCAAGGGTGAGAGCTGGAGAGCAATTGTTTAGAGAATACAAAATAGATGCAGATGTGGTAGTTGCAGTTCCTGACTCTGGAATACCAGCAGCTATAGGATATTCAAAGGCTTCAGGAATACCTTATGATACTGGATTTGTGAAAAATAGATATGTAGGACGAACTTTTATAACACCTTCCCAAGAAATTAGAGAAAGAGCCGTAGCAGTGAAATTAAATCCACTTAAAGTAAATATAAAAGGAAAAAGGGTTATATTAATTGATGACTCAATAGTTAGAGGAACAACATCAAAACATTTAGTTGATTCTCTAAGAAGAGCTGGAGCAGAAGAAGTACATTTTTTAGTAGCTTCACCAATAGTTAAATTTCCTTGCTACTTTGGAATAGATACTCCATATAGAAGTGAACTTATAGGAGCTAAAAAATCAATTGAAGAAATAAGAGAAGCAATAGGTTGTGATAGTTTAGGATATTTAAGTATGGAAGGTATGTATAGTTGCTTTAAAGAAAATTGTGGATATTGTGTTGGTTGCTTTAATGGAATATATCCAGTAGCAACACCTATAGAAGGAGCAAAATAAAAGCTGAAAGGTAGTGTGTTAAATGATAACTTATAAAGAAGCTGGAGTTAATATAGAAGAAGGATATAAATCAGTAAAGCTTATAAAAGAATATGCAAGTAAAACTATGAGTGAGTATGTATTAAATGGACTTGGAAGCTTTGCTGGAATGGTTGAGCTGCCAGAAGGATATAAAAAGCCAGTTTTAGTTTCAGGAACAGATGGAGTTGGAACTAAGCTTGATATAGCCTTTAAAACTAAGAAATACGATACTGTAGGAATAGATTGTGTTGCAATGTGTGTTAATGATATTTTATGTCATGGAGCAAAACCATTATTCTTCTTAGATTACATAGCCTGTGGAAAGCTAGAAGCAGAAGTTGCAGCAGATTTGGTAAAAGGGGTATCAGAAGGATGTCTTCAAGGAGAGTGTGCTTTAGTTGGAGGAGAAACTGCTGAAATGCCAGGTTTTTATAGAGATGGCGAATATGACATGGCAGGTTTTGCAGTAGGAATTGTAGATAAAGATAAAATAATAAATGGCAAGAATATAAAAGAGGGAGACAAGCTTATAGGTATTGCATCTTCAGGATTACATTCTAATGGTTATTCATTAGTTAGAAAGATATTTGAAGATTTAAATGAAGATTTAGGTGGCAAAGAAGCTTGGAAAACATTAATAACTCCAACAAAAATTTATGTTAAACCAATTTTGAAACTACTTGAAAGCTTTGAAATAAAAGGAATGGCACATATTACTGGTGGCGGATTTATAGAAAATGTTCCAAGAATGTTTAATGGAGAAAAATTTACAGCAATAATAAAGAAAGACAGCTATCCATTACCATTAATATTTGAAAAAATAATAGAAAAAGGTGTAGATAAAGATCATATGTACAATACCTTTAATATGGGGATTGGATTTGTGTTATGTGTTAATGAGTCAGATGCAGAGCCGGTTATAAAAGCTTTAATAGAGATGGGCGAAAAAGCTTATGAAATAGGTTATGTAACATCTGGAGGTGAAGGTGTTTGCTTAAAATAGCAGTACTTGCATCGGGAGGAGGTACAAACCTTCAATCAATAATAGATTCTATAGATGCTGGAAATTTAAATTGCAAAATAGAAATGGTTATAGGAAGTAAAGATGAAATATTTGCTTTAGAGAGAGCTAAGAAAAAAGGAATAAAGACTTATGTAGTATCTAAAAAAGAATATAAAGATACTACATGTGATAAGATATTAGAATTAACAAAGGGGAAAGTAGATTTAATAGTTCTTGCTGGATATCTTTCAATACTTGAAGGAAATATCCTTAAAGAATTTAAAAATAAGATAATAAATATACACCCATCATTAATTCCAAGTTTTTGTGGACCAAGAATGTACGGGTTAAAGGTTCATGAAGCTGTTATAAACTCAGGAGTAAGATATTCAGGTTGTACAGTACACTTTGTAAATGAAGAAGTAGATGGAGGAGCAATAATACTTCAAGAAGTAGTTCCAGTCTATTTTGAAGATACAAAGGAAATATTACAAAAAAGAGTCTTAGAAAAGGAACATAAGCTATTACCAAAAGCAATTGATTTAATTAGTAAAAATAAAGTTGAAATTATAAATGGAAAAACTAAAATAAGTTAAATAGTGAAAGAATGAAAAGTGAAAAAGTTAAGGAATCTAAACCGCAATTTTTTCATTATTAATTTTTTCATTTTTTCCATTAAAAGAAAGGGGTTTTTAAGTTGATAAAAAGAGCTTTAGTTAGTGTTTTTGATAAAGAAGGTATTTTGGAATTCTCTAATTTTTTGCAAAATAAAGGTGTTGAAATAATATCTACAGGTGGTACTTATAAACATCTTAGGGATAATGGTATTAATGTTGTTGAAGTTAATGAAGTTACTAATTTCCCTGAAATGTTAGATGGAAGGGTTAAAACTCTTCATCCTATTATACATGCAGGGATACTTGCTATAAGAGATAATGATGAACATATGAAAACTATAAGAGAAAGAAATATTGCTCCTATAGATATTGTTATAGTAAATTTATATCCATTTTTCCAAAAGGTTAAAGAAGATTTAAGCTTTGATGAAAAGGTTGAATTTATAGATATTGGTGGTCCTACAATGCTTAGAGCTGCAGCCAAGAATTTTAAAGATGTAGTAGTAATTTCAGATAAGGAAGACTACAAAGCTGTTATGGAGGAAATATTTGAAAATGGTGATGTTTCAGTAAAGTTAAGAAAAAAACTTGCAGGAAAAGTATTTAATTTAATGAGTGCTTATGATGCAGCAATATCTAACTTTTTATTAGAAGACGAAGAATATCCAGAATACCTTTCAATATCATATAAGAAAAAGCAAAGTTTAAGATACGGAGAAAATCCACATCAAAGTGCAGCATACTATAGCTCAAATGAATTTGATGGAGCTATGAATAGTTTTGAAATATTAAATGGTAAAGAGTTATCTTATAATAATATAAAAGACTTGGATATAGCTTGGAAGGTTGCTTCTGAATTTGATGAAGTAGCTTGTTGTGGACTTAAACATAATACCCCTTGTGGAGTTGCAATAGGTGAAACTCCTTTTGAAGTTTATAAAAAAGCTTATGATGCAGATCCAACATCTATTTTTGGTGGAATAGTAGCAATAAATAGAAAAATAGATAAAAAAACAGCAGAAGAAATGGTAAAAATATTTTTAGAAGTAGTGGCAGCACCAGAATTTGATGAAGATGCTTTAGAAGTATTAAGAACTAAAAAGAGTTTAAGAGTAATTAAGTGCAATAATACTCCAAAAGATAAAAAATACATGGTTACAGTTGATGGCGGTATATTAGTACAAGAAGAAGACAAAAATTTAATTGATGAATTAAAAGTAGTAACAGAAAAATCACCAACTGAAGAAGAAATGAGAGACTTATTATTTGGCATGAAGGTAGTTAAGTATGTTAAATCTAATGCAATTGTTGCAATAAAAGATGGTGTAGCAATTGGAATTGGTGGAGGACAAGTTAATAGGATTTGGGCAACAGAAGAAGCTCTTCAAAGAGGTAAAGGTGCAACAGTTTTAGCTTCAGATGCATTCTTACCATTTAGAGATGTAGTAGATGAATGTGCTAAAAATGGTATTAAAGCAATAATACAACCAGGGGGATCAATAAGAGATCAGGAATCTATTGATGCTTGTAATGAACATGGGATTGCTATGGTATTTACAGGGGTTAGACACTTTAAACATTAATATTAACTAGAACAGCAGAGAGAATATTATTTTAGGATATTACGCAGATTTTATTTTATCAACAGGAAATACCAGCTGTTCATTACGATATATCCTTCCATAATATTCTCTCAGTTTCCTAAATGTAAAATTAATATTTAGACCTTAACTAGGAAATAAACTTTTGAAGTTATTAGAAATAATTTTCAGTATGAAGTAAGAATTACTGATGAGGGGGATTTTATATGAAGATTTTATTGATTGGATCTGGTGGTAGGGAGCATGCTTTGGCTTGGAAGATTGCTAAGAATGAGAGAGTTGAGAAGATATTTGTTGCTCCTGGTAATGGGGGAACTGCTAGGGAAAGCAAATGTGAAAATGTGAATATAACTGAAATAGATGAGCTTTTGGAGTTTGCTTTGGAGCAGTGTATTGATTTGACTGTTGTAGGTCCTGAAGATCCTTTAACTAAGGGGATTGTTGATAAGTTCAAAATGAAGGGCCTTAAGATTTTTGGACCCAGTGAAAAGGCTGCAATGCTTGAAGGTAGCAAAAGTTTTTCTAAGGATTTTATGAAAAAGTATGGAGTGAAAACTGCAGAGTATGAAGTTTTTTATGATGTTGATAAAGCTTTAGCTTATTTAGAAAATTGTCCATATCCTACAGTAGTTAAGGCTGATGGATTGGCTGCAGGAAAGGGCGTTGCTATTTGTGAGAATAAAATGGAAGCTATTGATGCAGTAAAATCTTTTATGGTTGATGATATATTTAATGGAGCAGGACAAAAGATAGTTATAGAAGAGTTTTTAGAAGGGGTAGAGGCATCTATTCTTTCAATTACAGATGGAGAAACTATTATACCATTTATATCAGCAAAGGATCATAAACAAATATTTGATGGTGGTAAAGGCCCAAATACTGGAGGAATGGGAGTTTTAGCTCCTAATCCATATGTAACAGAAGAAGTTTTAAAGGATTTTGAAGAAAAAATAATGAATAGAACTTTAGTTGGAATAAGAGAAGAAGGTTTTGATTATAAAGGTATAATATTCTTTGGACTTATGATAACTAAAAAGGGTTCATATCTTTTAGAATATAATGTAAGAATGGGAGATCCAGAAACTCAATCAGTACTTAATTTGATGGAAAGTGATTTATTAGAACTTATAGAGTCTGCATTAATAGAGAACTTAAAAAATACAGAAGTTAAGTGGAAAAATGGAGCTTGTGTTAATGTAGTTTTAGCATCAAAAGGATACCCAGCAAGCTATCCTAAAGGATATGAAATTATTATAGAGGATGAAATAAAAGATAAAGTTTTCTTAGCAGGAGCAAAACTTGAAGATGATGTTTTGAAAACCAATGGAGGAAGAGTTCTTTCAGTAGTTGGAGTTGGAGAAACAGTAGAAAAAGCAAGAGAAGATGCTTATAAAGCTATAGAAAAAGTTGAATTTAAGGATAAATATTATAGAAGCGATATAGGGTTAATTTAATATATTTAATAATTATTATAAGGATGCTAAAATAGTATCCTTTTTGCATTAGGTGGAAATTTGGAAATTATTAAATTTATATATTTACTTTGAATGTAATAATTGATTTGATTTCTCCAAATAATAGTATAGTAAATAAAAATAAATTAAGTGAATTAAAGCTTAATAAAGTCTTGGAGGAAAAAGATGAATAGAGAAACAAAAAATCAAGTTTATTCAAAAGCAAAGGAAATGATGATAGCAGGTGAGTCTTGGGATAAGATAATGGAAGAAACAAAATTAAGACAAAAAGATTTGAAAAGAATTCAAATGACAGAGATAGATCCTAAATTTTAAGGTATATTAGGATACTATATAGAAGGCATATTATTTAAAAAGTGGATTTTGATAATCCACTTTTTTATGTGTACAGAATATGAGATGGAGGTTGTTGTTTAAAATCTTATTTAAGCTATTTATATCTATCTAGGAAAATTAGTGGATTTTAACAGTATATGGGTTATAATTAAATGTAAAAGACAAGGAAAAGAAAATGATTAAGAAATTTTATATATGGGGGTAACTACTGTGAAATTGATTTATAAGGGAAAATTCGATGGTAATTATGATAATCTACCATATCGTGAACACAAGCCTAATTATGTTAAGCTTAAAGAAGCTTCTAATGCAACTGAACTAGCAATAAAAGCTAATATTGTTGCTATAATACTGCTTATACTATTACTAGTGATTGCCTTTAAGCAAGGTAATTATCTTAATAATTGGGGGATATTATTATCTTTGCTATCACTCTTTCCACATGAATTCCTACACGCTATTTGTTTTAAAGAAGAGGTATATTTATATACTTTATTAAAAAAGGGAATGTTATTTGTTGTAGGTAATGAAGACATGAGTAAGACTCGCTTTATAATAATGTCATTATTGCCGAATGTTGTTTTTGGAATCGGGCCTTATATTATTGGCTTAATAATTAAAAATAGTGTATTAACAACACTAGGCATTTTTGCAACCAGTATGGGTTGTGGAGATTTTATAAATGTTTATAATGCAATTACACAAATGCCTAAAGGTGCTAGAACATATTTGCATAAATTCAATTCATATTGGTATATGCCAAAATAATTAAGTTTATTATTTCCCTAAGACTACGTCTTAGGGATTTTTATGTTTGGAGAGGAATTTTATATTGCATTTAATAGAGAAATATCAAAATCTAAAGTATATTTAAATATGAAAAAGAACAAACAATCAAGGTAGTTGTTGAAAGCATAAAAAATAGTACAGATAAGAATATTGCAGTAATATTAAAAACTGAATTAGAAACGATAGATTTTTATAAACAATTATCAATCTTTTTGAAAGATAAGGAAGTTAACTTAATTGATAATGAATACTGTAATTATGAGGAAGAAATAAATGTGTTATCTGAAAAATTAAGTAAAGGGCTAGAATTAGATTATGTTATTTTAGTAAATGCCAATGAATATAAAGATAATGAAAATGATAAAGGGTTACCTTATATTGCAACTACAAGTGCACTACATGGATTAGAAATAAACAATGTTTTATAGATAGTATAAATAATAACTTATGGGAAAGTAAATTTAAATTATCTACTAATTCAATGAACCAATCAATAATAGATGTAATAATAAAAACTTTAATGGATGGTTTTAGTGACTTGCAAAAATAATATATATACTTAATTGATAATTATGCTAAATTAACTGAGTATAGAGCTAAATTAGATATATTAGAAGATATTGATAAACTTTTTAACGTAAATCCAAAGAAAAGAGAGGCTTTAGAAATAAAGAAAACAATAAATGAAGTATAACTACAGTATTAATGAAATTAAATTTAGGATCATTTGGGAGCTTCATTAGTAAAATTAATAGATTTATAAAGAATGATTTAAAAAATAGAGAGTAAATTATATGATATTGAAAGGGGCTTTTAAGTATATTTAATCCATTTTTTAATATAATAAATAGTTATTAATAGTATTTAGGATTGGTTCTATGAGTATATTTTCAAATTTAAAACAGTCGCAAAGAGAAAGATAAATTTATACTTAAGTTGAAAATAGAAATTTACAAACTAGAATTTGAAAGTAAAAAATTAAAATATGAAATATTAGAACTAAAAAAAGGATATAAATTTTATTTTTTTGATACGAAAATAGAGGAAGAAATTATAAATCAGTTATACAAAGTTAAAAGAGGTTAATGTTGTTGTTGCTTGGATTACTTCAGATTCTCTAATTAATAAATTTAAAGAATTGAAAGATGAAGAATTGTTAATTAATGTTATAATTACCGCAGATAAAGCCAAAGAACAAGATAAATATAAAGATTATTATGATAAAAATAAAGCAGAGCTAAAGTAAGCATCAAGTAGATTTAAGATTGTGGAAATTCCACCTGAATATAACCAATATACTAAAGATAAAATTGCAAATTATGTGCATAATAAATAGTGCATTGTTGATAACCAAATTGTAATAGATAGTTCATATAATTGGAGCAGATTTGCTAAGTATAATGAGGAACATATAATAGTTGTAGAAAGTAAAAAAAGTTGCAAAAATATATCAAGAGAACCTTGATAGGTTAATGAATGAAATTAGATATGATAATAATATAATATAACTTAGTAATATTATATCCCTAGAAATAGAATAAAATTTAATTATAATTATATAGATAATTTAATTTTAAATTTGCATATAAGGAGATTATATAGTAGTATTTTATTA
>JAQCTH010000008.1 GCA_027686065.1 Clostridiaceae bacterium AF10-41 | reverse complement strand
TTATTATTAAATAATTACTTAAGTCATTGTAATAGTGACTTATATCAATATAAAAATTTAAAATATTAGCTTATAATAAAAATATATTAGGAAATATTTTCATAATTACTATTGATATTATACTTTTTAATGATATAATATAGTATATATTAACTCTTAATAAAATAATTTATACCGTTGTAGAAGGGGGTAACTAAGTGCTTAAATTAAAAAATGTAAGTAAAAGTTTTAAAAAATCAAAGGTGGTCGATAATTTATCTTTTTCAGTAGATAAAGGTGAAATTGTTGGACTGCTTGGAGAAAATGGCGCTGGGAAGACAACGACATTAAGAATGATTTCTACCATGTTGCAGATAACTGACGGTGAAATTAACGTAAATGACATTGACGTTAAATCCAATTCTGAAAAAGTAAGAAAAGAAATAGGAATACTGTTTGGTGGAGATGTTGGTCTTTATGATAGACTAAGTGGTAGAGAAAATATACGTTACTTTGCTAATCTTTATGGGATGGACAAGAAAACAGCTGATAAGCGAATTGATGAATTAGCAAAAAGCTTTGAAATGGAAGACTATATAAATAAACCTGTTGGTAAATATTCTAGAGGTATGAAACAAAAAATCTCAATTGCTAGATCAATAGTTCATAATCCATCCGTTATGCTTTTTGATGAACCTACTACTGGATTGGATGTAAGTGCTGCCAGGATAGTTCAAGATTTTATACTTCAATGTAAAGCTGAAAATAAAATCATATTATTCTCTAGTCATTCTATGAAAGAAGTTGAAAAACTTTGTGATAGAGTTGTAATTATAAATAAAGGAAGATTGCTGGAAGATTGTACATTAAGTCATTTAAAAGAAAAGTATAACAATGATGATTTAGAAGAAACTTTCTTAGGTCTTATAGGAGGTCATAGTAATGAATAATTTTTTAACTGTATTAAAAAAGGAATTATTAGACATTGTAAGAGATAAAAAAACATTAGTATTCACTCTAATACTTCCTATACTTATATATCCTATAATGTTCAAATTTATGTCTTCTGCAATGGAAAAAACTCAATCTGACGTTCAAAAGGAAATTAACATTTATGTTGATGGAAATAAAGATTCTGCCATGGCAAAAGCTATAACATCTTTAGATAATATTAAAATGCCTGATATATCATCTCCAAGTGAAGCATTAAAGAATGGAGATATTCAGATTATAGTAAAAATCCCTGATAACTTCGATGCAAATATAGCACAGGGTAAAAATGATACTATTGAACTTTTAATAGATGAAGAATCTAATAAATCTATGATTGCCAGTAGCTTGATTAATGAAGTATATGAAAATTATAAAAATTCTATAGTTGAACAACGTTTAACTGAAAATGGAATTGATTCCTCTATATTAAAACCTTTTGAAGTTACTATTAAATCAGGAATAAATGCTGATAATAAAGACATTAACGCCGGAGCTACTATGCTTCTTACTATGATTCCTACACTAATCGTTATTCTTATGGTATCTTCTACAGTTGGGATGGCAGCTGATCTTGGTGCTGGTGAAAAAGAAAGATTTACATTTGAACCACTTTTATCAACCTCTGCTAAAAGATCTTCATTACTTTGGGGTAAAATAGCGGCTTTATGTACTGTCTCATTTATAGCACTAATAGCCAACCTTACAGCAATGGTAATATCCATGCAAAAGTTTATGGTTATTGGTGAAGAAGTTAATTTTAAACTTACTCCTGAAACAATCCTTGGAATGCTTGTAATTGGAGCTCTAGTTTTAGTTACTTTGTCAGCACTACAAATATCTGTAAGTATATATGCAAGGGCAACTAAAGAAGCTAATTCCTATCTAGCTGCTATTACTATGCCAACTATGATTTTATCATTTATACCTTATATGATGGATGCAAAAGGTATAAATCCTGCATTCTTCAATATTCCTATAACAAATGCAATTTGTTTAATGAAGGAATTTACAGTTGGTATATTTGATATTAAGCATATTGCTTTGGTTGTTGGATGGCATATAGTTTATATAATTGCTTCCATAATCTTCGCTAAATCTATGTTCTCAAAGGAAGAAGTTATATTTAGAAACTAATATTATACTTGGATACTTGATAATTTATCTTGGAGGCTTATATTATGAAAGAAATAAAAATAGATAACTGTCCTTATTGTGGAGCGACAGAATTTACTAAGGGATATCAAACTGCACAAGGAAGTATGTATCCACAGACATTCGGATTGAAATTAGGATGCCCTATTGAACACACTATTTGTACCGAATGTGGAAGTATTGTACATTCAAGAGTAACTAAGATAGAAAGATTTAAATAAAGAATGATATATTTTTAGCCTATGGGGTACACCATAGGCTATTTTTTTCTTGATTATTCATTTCCCATTATTAATTACCAATTACAGAAAGCTCTCCAAGCTTTTTATCTAATTTTCTTATATCGGGCCATGTATGATAATTAGCACCTTCTTTAGAGTAATATTCTATAAAATCTTCTATACTAACCTCATATTTCTCAAATCTATCTAATTCTATTTGTAATACTTCTGTATTTAGTATATTAAATTCTGTTATCTCTCCTATAGATATTGACTCATCCCCATAAAAAAATATAACTCCATTTTCAACTAAGACTTCATATAACTCTAAAATATCATCTATAAGATTTTCTTCCATTAATCTCACCTATCCTTTGTTCATCATTAATATTATCTTTCTAGATAAGCTTCTAGGAATAAATTTATTTAATGTAACTATTAATTTATTTTTAAATCCTGGAATTATTATTACTTTTCCCTTTCTAAAATCTTTATAAGCTATTTCTGCAACATCCTTAGCTGACATTAATGTATTTTTAGCTCCTTCACTTTTCTTTATTCCTGATTTTTCTTGGAAACTTGTTTTTACAGGCCCTGGACATAGACAGCTTATTTTTATTTCACTATTCTTTACTTCTTCGTGTAAAGCTTCCGTAAAATTAAGTACATAAGCCTTTGAAGCATAATAAACAGCCATCTTTGGTCCAGCACAAAAAGCGGCTGTTGAAGCTACATTCATAATAGCTCCCTCTCCATGTTCTATCATAATAGGTAGAAATGTTTTAGTTAGCTCCGTTAAAGCTCTTATATTTACATCTATTAATTTTAATTCCTTCTCCATTTCTATTTCGCTTATGTAACCAAAAGATCCTAGTCCTGCATTGTTAATTAAAATATCCACAGATATATTTTTTTTATCCACAAAATCTAATACTTTTTCACAAGAGTTATCCTCAGATAAATCTAAAACAATAGTATAAACCTTAATGCTATATAAGCTTAACTCTTCTTTTACTTCCCTTAATCTCTGTTCATCCCTTGCAACTAAAATTAAGTTATTTCCATCACTGGCATATAACTTTGCTAACTCATACCCAATTCCAGTAGTTGCTCCAGTTATTAATACATAGCTCCTACCATACGGTTTACCCATAAAAATCCTCCATATAAACTTAATCTTTTTTATTTATAAATTTATATCTAAATATACCATATACCTCTCAATATATAAATATTAATTAACACTCTAATATATTAATTATTAATAAATAATTTTCATTAAAGTAAAAAATAAGAGCTGTATCCTAATTACTTAAAATACAACTCCCATTATTTAATTAGCTAGTAATTATAACCTTATCCTAGTGCTTGAATAACAAAGTTTAATAAGAATAATAAGCTTACAGTGTACATTATTGGATGAACATCTTTGGCTTGTTTTTTTATTATCTTAACTAAACAATAAGCTAAAAATCCTGCTGCAATACCGTTTGTTATGCTATAAGTAAATGGCATAAATGCTATAACAAAGAATGCTGGAACAGCTATATCAAAATCACCCCATTCAATATTCTTAAGTGATTCTGCCATTAATACCCCTACAACAATTAAAGCTGGTGCTGTTGCTGCTGCTGGAACCATACCCATTACTGGTGAAAAGAATAATGATATTAGAAACAATCCTGCAACTGTTACAGATGTTAATCCTGTTCTTCCACCTTGCCCGATACCTGCAGCACTTTCCACATAAGTTGTTGTGTTACTAGTACCTAATAATGCTCCAGTTGAAGTTGCTATTGCATCTGCAAATAAAGCTCTTTCAAGTTTTGATTTAGAACCATTTCCTTCAGAAAATAACTTTTCATCATTTTCATCAAATATACCCGCTTTTCTTCCTGTTCCTAAAAATGTTCCTATTGTATCAAATGTATCAGATAATGAAAAAGCAAATATAGTTGTAAATACTAATAATATCCTAGATGGATCACTAAATAATCCCTTAATATCTAATTTAAAGAATGTTGGTGCTAAGCTTGGCACACTAAAATCCATAGTTGAAAAATCCGCCACGTGTGTAACTCCATTAAAAGTACCTATTACAGTTGTTGCTAATATTCCAATTAAAATTGCACCTTTAACATTTAGTAACATTAATACTACAGTTATTACTAATCCTATTAGTGCAAGTATAGCTACTGGATCTTTAAAGTTAGTAATAGATGGTACTATATCTGCAAATACCGCAGAATCACCTGTATCTAAAATTTTATTTGCTGCCTCTCCAGTAAAATTTATAAAATGAGCTTGTTTAATTCCTAAGTAAGCTATAAATAGTCCTATTCCTCCAGATATAGCATATTGAAGAGATAGTGGAATTGCCTGTATTATCATTTTTCTTATTTTAGTAGTAGTTATAATTATGTTTATAATTCCGCATATAAATACCATGGCTAATGCTTGGTTCCATGTAAAACCAAGACCTAATACTACTGTAAATGTAAATAATGCATTTAATCCCATTCCTGGTGCTTGTGCAAAAGGAACATTTGCTACTAATCCCATAACTAAAGTACCAATAGCTGATGCAAGAATTGTTGCTACAAAGACTGCGCCCTTGTCCATTCCTGTTATAGATAACATTGCTGGATTTACGAATAATATATATGCCATAGTTAAAAATGTAGTTAGTCCTGCCATTAATTCTGTCTTTACATTTGTTCCGTTTTCTTTTAATTTAAAAAACTTATTCATAATAACCCCCGTTTCGAATATTTCATATTCATTTTATCATTTTATTCGTATTTAATCAATATTTTTATTTTTACTTTTGATTTTTTATATATAATATTGCTTTTTAAGGTGGATTCATCTTATTCACTGCTCATTAATACGAACATTTCAATGCAAGATATATATTTATAATTTGTCTTCAATATGGTTTTTAGTATTATCAGCTTTTTGCTTGATATAATATTTCAAGAATTATTCTATATATTTACAATAAAGTTTCAAACAGGTATAATATGTATATAACTACACTGTATTCATATACATGAAGATAAATATTCTAATAAATCACAATTGAAGCTTTCTATGGGACAGCTTCATTAGATAAAACTATCTATATTTTAATTATTTATAATGTTTTATAATAATCACTATATGATCTTTAGTTGTCGAACTAACAGAAAAAGAGGCTGGTTTAGTATTAAATTTAAAACCAATACCTAGTAATTTCATTTATTAAATATTTATATAGGAGGACTTATAATGAAAAGAGAAGTTCAAAAAATACCTGTTCCTTTATTAATTTTTGGTAGTGACTTTAATAGACACAATACAAATATATATATAAAGAATCACACAGGTTATAACCTAGAAAATTCTACTATTGAAAGAACTGGTACCGGGGGACATCCTATTAAATTAGGAACTATAAAAGCAATGAGTTCTGATATCGCCGAAGAAATATATCCTTCACCAACTATGGAAAAATCAGATTTAATCTTAAATTACGTATTAAATGGTGAAAACCATAGTTCTGTTATACACGGTAATATAGTTCTTACTGATATAAGACCCTTAGTTATTGATATAATTGAAGAAAATGGAGAATTAATTTTTTCAGCAACACGTATAACCCATGAAGATATAAGTAATTAAAATAAAAGTGAGGAATTAAGTCCTCACTTTTATTTTACTCTAAATTATTTCTTTTCATCTTCAGTAACTCTTCCATCTGAGCTGCTTACAGGAATTGATTCTCCTAAAAACTTAGGTTCTGGCTTTAATATATTTACATAGAAAAAGTCTTTTAATTGTGCTAATAATTCACGTTTCTTATAACTATCCATTAATTGATATTCTCTTTTATCTGATTTTAATCCATAAGCATCTATACCCATTTTTCTTGCTATATATAATGCTCTTGGCAAATGATATTCATTAGTTACTATTATAGCTTTATCTACCTTAAATATTTCTTTTGCTCTATACATAGTATCATAGGTACTAAACCCAGCATGATCCATAAATATTACTTTTTCATCTATATCATTTTTCAAGATATATTTTTTCATAGCACCAACTTCATTATAATCTTCTCTTCCGTGATCTCCACTTAGCACAAATGTACTTCCAAGTTCTGAATTATAAGCTTCTATAGATGCTTCCAGTCTGTCTGCTAATATATCTGATGGTGTTCCATCATTTCTAACACCTGCTCCTAATACTATTATGGCATTATTATTCTTTGGCAAATCATTTAAATCTAATATATATTTATCCCCATAGCTTTTAACTTTAACTATTATTGAAACTATTAAAATAATTAAAGTAATTATAAAGATTGCCATGTATGTCATAAAAGATTTCACCCACTTATTTATTCTTTTATTAAACATCTTTCCTCCATACTAATATATTCTTATACTTTGCTAAATGACATCTTTATATGTGGTATTTCTGCCTCTTCATAAATATCTGATATAACCTTAAAACCTATTGATTCATATAATCCTTTTACATATAACTGTGCAGATAAGGTTATTTTATTTTCACCTAATTCATTAATTATAAAATCTACTGCTCTTTTCATCATTTCTTGGGCTATATTATTTCTTCTATACTCCTTTAGGACTAAAACTCTACCAATAGAAGGCTCCTTATAGGATATTCCAGCCTTAAGTATTCTACAATATCCTATTAAAATATCATTATAATATACTGTTAAATGATAGCACTCCTTATCCTTATCATCAAAGTCATTTTCACTTGTAATTTTCTGATCACAAACGAAAACCTCATATCTTCCCTTCACTATGTCATATAGTTCATCTAGGCTCAAATCATAAAACTTTTTTATTTCATATTTTATATATTCTTTATCTATCTTCATTTTTTCTCCTAGGTTTTATCTTATTTGTCCATTTCCATAGATTATATACTTTATTGTTGTTAACTCCTTAAGTCCCATAGGGCCCCTTGCATGTAATTTTTGAGTACTTATTCCTATTTCTGCTCCAAATCCAAACTCTCCACCATCTGTAAATCTTGTAGATGCATTTACATAAACTGCTGCTGCATTAACTTTATTTAGAAACTTTTGAGAGTTTTTATAACTTTCTGTAACTATAGCTTCTGAATGTCCAGTACCATATTTATTTATATGAGAAATTGCTTCATTAACATTACTAACAACTTTAATTCCAATAATATAATCTGAATATTCTGTATGCCAATCCTCTTCAGTTGCAAGCTTTGCATCCTTTATAAGTTCTAAAACTTTCTCATCCCCTCTAATTTCAACGGAATGATTTTTGAGTTCTTCTACTATTTTAGGTAAATAGCTTTGAACTAAATCTCTATGAATCAGTAATTTTTCAGCTGCATTACAAACTGAAGGTCTTGAAACCTTAGCATTAATTATTATATTTTTAGCCATTTCAAACTCAGCACTTTCATCAATATAAACATGACAGTTTCCTGTTCCTGTTTCAATTACTGGAACTGTAGCATTATTTACAACAGCCTTTATAAGCCCTGCTCCCCCCCTTGGAATTAAAACGTCTATATATTCATTTAGTCTCATCATATCACTTGCAGCTTCTCTACTTGTATCTTCTATTAACTGAATGGAATTAAGAGGTAATCCAGATTCTTCAACTGCTTTTGCTAAAGCCTTAACTATAGCTTTATTTGAGTTTATGGCATCACTTCCCCCTTTTAAAACAACTGCATTTCCTGTTTTTAAACATAGTGCAGCAGCATCCGAAGTTACATTAGGTCTAGCTTCATATATTATACCAATAACGCCAATAGGAACTCTCTTTTTCCCAATTTGAAGTCCATTAGGTCTTTTCCACATTTCTATAACCTCTCCAACTGGATCTTCCAATGAAATTATGTCTAAAATCCCTTTAGCCATGCCTTCTATTCTTTCTTCATTCAGTTTAAGCCTGTCAATCATAGCTTCTTTAGTACCCTTTTCTTTAGCTATTTTTATATCAAGTTCATTTGCTTCTAAGATTGATTTTTTATTTTCAATTAGAGCTTTTGCCATTAAATTTAAAGCTTTATTTTTTTCTGTAGTTTCAGAAATTGATAAATCATAAGATGCCTCTTTGGCTCTCCTACCTAACTCATAAACACTTAACATTTCCATCTCTCCCTTGATTTTTATTTTTTCTACTTCAAGGTAAACTTAGGGACAGTAGTTAGTTTTGTACATAAAAACTAACTCAACTTCTTTATTCTTTCATTTATAAATTACTTTGCAATTTATATCATAACCTGTTCCCTGTTACCTGTTACTTTATTCCGAAAACTGTACACTGTGCCTTGTGAACTGCGAACTGAAAATGCTTTGCATTTTTTACATTTGTCCATTGTTAATTGTAAATAGTGTTCCTATTTCTTCACCATTTAATATATTTAAGATTATCTTAGGTTCCTCTCCATTTGCAAGGACCATATTTACTCCTGATTCAGTTGCCACTTTAGCCGCTGAAAGTTTAGTTATCATTCCGCCTGTTCCAAGATTGCTTCCTGCTCCACCACAACAGGCTTCTAGTTGAGGTGTTATACTTTTTATTTCTTTAATTAATTTTGAGTCTGAATTTTTTCTAGGGTCTGAATCATAAAATCCATCTATATCCGATAATATTATTAAAAGATCGGCTTTAATTAATTTTGCTACTATTGCTGATAAATTATCATTATCTCCAAATCTAACTATATTTTCTATTTCATCTATTGATACAGTATCATTTTCATTAACTATTGGTATTATTTGATTTTCTATTAGCGTCTCAAAAGTATTGCATACATTTTCTCTTATATGGTCATCTTCAACCACATCCCTTGTTAAGAGAACTTGCCCAACTGTATGACTATACTCTCCAAAAAATTTACTATATATATGCATTAACTCGCATTGTCCAACTGCAGCAACTGCTTGCTTTTCTCTTATTGTCTTAGGTTTTTCCTTTAATTTTAATTTAGATACTCCTACTCCTATAGCCCCTGAAGTTACTAATACAACTTCTTTTCCACAATTCATAACATCAGATAACACTCTTGTAAGATTTTCTATCCTTGTTAAATTTATTTTCCCATTTTCATAAGTTAATGTGGAGGTTCCTACTTTAACTACAATTCTCTTAGCCTCTTTAAGTTGATTTCTAAAACTCATTTTTTAATCCCCCAATGTTATTTCTTTTTTTAATTATAATTTTTTTTATAATTTTTTTCTATATAAATTGCCTTATTCTTTAAATTCCTTTATCTTTTCTTCCACTTCTTTATTAAAATACTTAAAAAATATCTTAATAATAACATAAAGAGGTACTATTACAAAGGCTCCAATAGGTCCAACTAAACTTGCAGCTCCAACTACCAAGAATATATCTGTTATTGGATGTATGTTCATAGTTTTCCCCATAATTAAAGGAACGATAATTCTTCCCTTAAGTGTCTGAGCTATGATAACTAACACAGATAACTTTATAACCATATGCCAGCCTAAGGCTATTGCTATAATATATGGAATTATCATAGATATAAAAAAACCTATAAAGGGTATAAATGCTAATACAAAAGTAATTGATGCTAAAAGAAGGGGACTTGTCATCCCTATAAATCTATAGCCTATATATACCATTAAAGCTAATGAGAATGCTACTTTAGCTTGACCTATAATATATAATGATAAAGCTTCATCACTTTCTTCAACAAAATCACTAACTCTATCTTTGTATTTCCTAGGAAATACATTTACTATATTTTCTTTAATTTTATCCTCATCCTTAAGCAAATAAAAAACTATTAATATAATAAGTAAAACATCAGAAAATAACTGCATTCCTTTGTCAAATATTCCCCTTAAACTACTAAATAATATCATTGAATATTTTTGTATATCACCTAAAAACTTATTATAGTAATCTAATTTTAATAAATCTCCTTTAACAATATCATCTACTCCATATAGAGTTCCCTTTTCTTTCATTATATTTAAAAATATTATCTTTAAATTTGTAAATTGTTCGATAAAATAATCTCCAAAATACTTTATTATTCCAGATGCAATAAAAAAGAAAATTAATAAAGTTAAACTGGCTGCTTTACCATTTTTTATTTTCTTCTTTATAAATATCTTATTTAGTGGTTTTAATATGTAAAATAAAAACAGCCCAAATATTATTGGTATAATAACTATAGAAAATATCACTTTAAAAAAATTCTTTAATATTGCTATTTTACTTAATAATATTATTAATATAGTTAAAAGGTTAAAAATAATTAAATAGGTAATTACATTCTTCTTATGCATAAACCTTCTCCTTTGTTTAAATTAATTAAGTTTAGTTTATCCATAGAAGTAAATATTATTTAAAATAAAGACACTATGTTAGAATATAGAATTTAAAATTAAAAACTCCAATAGGAGCTTTTAAATGAATTCATATATTACTTTTGAAAATAGCAATATTATCACAAAAACCATTACAGGTTTTATAAACTTAATTCCATTTTTTATTGCCAGTTGTGCTCCTAGGTAATTTCCTAAAACCGCACATATAGCGGCTGGTATTCCTATAGAAAAATTAACTTTTCCATTTAATAAATATACTATTAAAGCAGCTAAATTTGATGCTAAATTTACCATCTTTGCATTACCTGATGATGTTATTATGCTAAATCCACAAATACTTGTAAATGCTAAAACTAAAAAAGTTCCAGTTCCTGGTCCAAAAAATCCATCATAAGCACCAATTATTAAGCCTATTACAAATGATGAAACATAAATCTTATTTACTTTTAAATCTTTAGTATTATTTTCTTGTCCAAAATTTCTGTTAAACAACAGAAATACAGCAACTATTGGCAAAATAATTATTAATGAATACTTTAAATACTTTTCATCTAATAGAACAACTAATTGTGCTCCAATCCATGATCCTATTAGTGCTCCTACTGCTGATATTATCCCAGGCTTTACCTTTATATTCCCACTTTTGAAAAACTTAACTGATGCTACGCTTGTACCAATACAATTAGCAAACTTATTAGTTCCATATGCAATATGTATTGGTACCCCTGCAAATATATATGCGGGTAAAGATATTAAGCCACCCCCGCCTGCTACTGCATCTATAAATCCTGCAATAAATATTAATGGGCAAATAATTAATAGAGTTATACTATATGTCATACTTCATACGCCTTCCTTTTTTTCATTAAAGTGCTTCTAACTTATTATATTAATCATATAATATAGAATTATTATCTATTATGAAACTACCTATACATAGATTAATAATATATAGTTATAGCATATTTTCAAATATTTTATAAAAGTTAATTATTCCATATCCCAATTGTGGATTGGGATATTTATCTCCTTGTCTTTGCATAGTTCCTCTACTTAAAAAAGTCTTTATACTCTGTGAATACATATAAGGATAATTCTTATTAATTATTCCCCATTCAAACAACAAAACACATGCACCAGCTCCTATAGCCGCTGCCAAGCTACTTCCGTTTATAACATCAATTCCATTATCTATACCAACTGTAATAGTATTAGATCCTCCTGCTGCAAAATCAATTGTATCTTCATATTTATCTCTAAAAGCTACTCCTGAATATGCCAATAAATTATTATTATTTTGATTATATGCAGCTACGGTAATAACGAATGGTGAATCTCCTGGTATAGTTATAGTACCATACTGATTACTTGACATAAATCTTGTACCCTGAAGTGTTAATCCTTTTTGTAACAACCACGCATTATATGTTGCCATCTTACCAAGCCTTAATCTAATAGCAATTTTCCATATTCCTGGTTGTATATCCTTGAAATATATTCTTATTAATTGATCTCCTGTATATTCCTCTGGAACATTATAATATATAAATGCTGTTGTCTGCTCAAATATGAAAGAATGTTTTTTGTTTATATTTAATATAGCTGGAATAAATCCAGTATCTGCCCCTGATGGAGCTATTATATTAATTTCAATTATATTAGGTAAATCAACCCAAACTTCCATTGATAAAAATTTTTGTCCCTTTTCTACTATCATTTCTATTGATTCATACTCATTTTTATTTTTAATAAACCCTGATGTATGAAGATCCTGTATTCCCTCATTTCCACTTCCTGTCACAATAGCTAGTCCAATATTTCTAGATACTGATGCTATATAATTATCTAAAACATGATCTCCCTTATGATTACCACTATTAGTCCCTAAAGGTAATAATATAACCATTGGTTTACCTTCTAGTATGCTATAATTTTTTAAATATTCTATAGCCATAAAAATTGATGTAATATTATATACTGGGATATCCACTTCATAAGTTTTTTTTATAAAACTTGACTGTACCAATTTTACAATTACTAATTCACATTCAGGGGCTACGCCTTTTAAACTTGGGTTTTTTCCTGTTGCTCCAACTATTCCCGCCATATTAGTCCCATGCCCAATTTCATCTCTGCTTGGAACTATATCATATGGATTTTTTCCGTTATTATATGAGTCTATAGCCTCGTTTATTTTATCTTTCTTATATACTGTTCCTAAAACTATGTTATTAATTTTTGTATTAGATCCTATGCCTTGATCCCATATCTCATTTATTCTAGTTTTTCCATTAATATCTTTAAATTCATCACTTAAATAATCTATCCCAGTATCTATTATTCCAACTACTACACCTTTTCCTCTTAAATTTAAAGGTAATTCAACTTGTAATATATCTACTTGTGACGCTTCAATAGATGATATGGCTTGCAAAGTATAAACTTCTGGTGGTAATACATAAACTATTTCGAAGTTACTTGATTTATAAAAATTACTTATCAAATTAAGTATTTCCATAGTATTTCCTATATCTTGTATAAGGCTTGATTTAATATAAACAGAAGCATAATCATCATTAATTATTATCACATAAATCCCAGGATTGTTTAGTAACACTTCATTAAACTCTCCTATATATTCAACTAAATAACTTATATAATTTTCACTTCCAAATATATATTCTGGAACTATTGCAATATTATTTTCCATAATGCCTCCTACTCATTATTTATGATATCCTTTGGAATCCTAATAAATAAGCTTCCAATTAAATATTCAAGATCATTGTTAATCCTATAATTTCCACCAAGTATTTTGAAAATCTCTTGTAAATTTAATTTTCCATAACCTAAAGATTCATTAGGATATTCATACATACTATCTCTATCTGCAGCATATATTAATAAGCTTCTAAGCTTTATTGAATACATAGATAGATCATTTCCATCTGATATAGCCCATTGAATTAGTAAGGCACATACCCCTACAACTATTGCAGTTGCAGCTGAACTTCCACTTACCTTAGTTACCTTATCAGACCCTGCTGATATAGTTAATATATTTATCCCTTCAGTAGCTATATCTGGATTGATTAATCCATTTGTATTAAATCCCCTTCCAGCTGAAGAAACTAAACTATTATTTGTTCCATCATAATAAGATACTGTTATTAAATTTTTTGCAGTAGAAGGTATTGTTAATGTATTATCTGGATTTGAATTTAAAAATTTTGTGCCAATGGGCAAGAGATATTTATCTTGCAACCATATATCATATCTACCATTAGCTATATATTCGCCTCTCAGCTTTATCATCCAAATTCCTGGTTTTATATCAATAAAATTCAGTATGAATACTTGATGCCCAGTATAGCTTTCTGGATCATAGCATATTATCTCAACTTTTGTATTTATTAAATAAAAAGCTCTATTATCCTTGGATCTAATATTCGCATTAATAAATCCAGATTCTTCCCCACTTGGTGCTATTATATTTAATGCCATCTTATTTGGCCTTTGAACCCATACATGTAAAGTAAATATTTTCATTTCTTTGGCCATTAATAATTCTGTAGTTTTAATTTCTCCATTGTTTGATATAAAATTAGTGGCATGCCCCTCATCATTTCCTGAATTCCCAGTACCAGTCACAAACACTATGTCCCTTTTTCTTGTAATTGATGTTATGAATCTACTTGTGATATTATATCCATCATGACTACCGTTATAACTGCCAACTCCTAAGTATAATATTAATGGCCTTCTTAATTTATATGCTGATTTTCTTAAATACTCAATTGCTGATAATACTTCTGAGCTGTTGTACGCAGGTATAATAGGTAAATTATTTTCTCTTAATATTCTTTTATAATTTGGAGAGGGTAATAGTTTTACTATTATAAACTCACAATCATTAGCCACACCTTCTATATCAGAATTATATCCTCGTGCTCCTATTATTCCTGCCATATTAGTTCCATGCCCTACTTCATCTTTACTTGGTACTATTTCATATGGGTCTAACCCTTTCTGATTATTGGCAATTGCTCTATTTATTTCTTCATTAGAATATTCAGAGCCTATATATACATTACCTTTTGTGTTTTTAGTCACTGTTTGATCCCATATTTTAATTATTCTTGATTTCCCATCTTCCCTTACAAATTCCTTATTTAAATAGTCTATTCCCGTATCAATCATACCTATTGTTACACCTTTTCCTGTTAAATTTAAATAAGGGTTAATTTTTATATTATATATGCTATCTACATTTACTGGAGGTATATCTTGTAATACATATATTCCTCTTGTCTCAACAAAAGCAATTGAAGGTACATCATTTCTTAATCTATCTAAATCTTTTTCATTTACAGATACAACTGCTAGATTTTCTGTAATTATATCTCCACAAGCATAATCAACTCTATCAATCTCAGCTTTGAAATCCCCTCTATATTCAACTACATATCCAGGAGAATTTTCATCTAAATAGTTTTTACATCCAATATTATTTTCCATTAATATCCCCTAAAAAATTATTAGTATATTCTATGTGCTTATTCATATATTGATATCTATAAATTTTCATCAATTCATAGATTTAATTTTATTCTTAGAATATAATCCAAATACTGGAGTAAACCATTAATCGTTCGACTTTTTACTTTAATATATTGATATATTAAAATTGTTAGGTTATATTATACTTATATGGTATATATATACATTGTAAAGGAGGTGAAATATTACCTTCGATAAAATAATAAAATAATTTTATTATTTATTAACAAGTCAGTTCCTATCTTAATTTCTTATATTTGTAGGAACCTTAAAGTCTCGAATATACATTTCAGATAAAGTCTTTAAATTACTCTTTAAATTTCCTAACTAGTATATGAATACTCTTTTTAGGTTATATAATAAACCTTATGAAAACCTATTTTGGCATATAAATAATTATTTATATGTTCTTTATTAATACACATATAGACCACTTCTATGAACTAATGAATCATTTCTTTTAAATTTACAAATGCTTAAGGTGAGTCTTTAATAAAAAAACCTTAGCTTACTTTAACTATTATCACTTAAATATTTATAGCAAAGATTCACTTATTAAATATTTTATTTAATTAAGGGGGATTTAATATAATGATAAAGAAAATGTTTCATAAAAGGTCTAAGTCTATTATTGCATTAACTGCAATAACTACATTTCTCTTAACTGGTATAACTCCTACTAATGCTGTAGTTAACTCAACAAATGATTTTACACCTAATGCAGTTCAACAATCTACTCAAAAGTATCGTAATGTAATGTATTATGGAGACTGGTCAATCTGGGGAGGTCAAGGCAACTTCTACCCTAAGGATATTCCTGCTGATCAATTAACTCACCTTAATTTTGCATTCGTAGATTTTGATGCACAAGGGGTTTTAAAATTCACTGATAAAGATGCCGCTACTGGTCATCCTCTAGGAAATGCTGGCGTAACTTATGGAGATGTAAATGGAGGTATTCTAAATGCATTTCAAGTATTAAAAAGTGAAAATCCTAACCTAAAGATAGGAGTATCTTTAGGTGGATGGTCTAAATCAGGTGACTTCTCAGTTATAGCTGCTAATCCTTCAATAAGAGCAAACTTTGTAAAAAATGTTATGGCGTTTATTAAATATACTAATATGGATTTTGTTGATATAGATTGGGAATATCCAGCTAGCCTTAGAGAACCAGACAAAGTTGATAATACTAATGATGAAGGAACTCCAAAAGCCACTCCTGCTGATAAAGATAACTTTATAATTTTATTACAGGATTTAAAAGATGCTTTAATTAAACAAGGTGCTGAGCTTGGAAAAACTTACGAACTTTCAGTTGCTATCCCTGCTGGTAAGGCTAAAGTTGATGAAGGAATAGACGTAGCAAAATTATTTAATGTAATTGATTTTGCAAATATAATGACTTACGACATGTCTGGTGCATGGAGCACAGTTAGTAATCATCATACAGCACTTTACACTAATCCTAATTCTCCATCTAAGGGAGAAGGTCTTTCTGTTGATGAAAGTGTTAATTACTATATAGCAAACGGAGCTAGACCTGAAAAAATAGTTATTGGAGCGGCTTATTATACACGTGGCTGGGAAAAAGTAAGCAATAATGGACTAGATTATGCTAATCCTGGGTTGTTTGGAACAGCTGCAGTTGTTAATAAAGATGCAGACCTTACTCCAACTCCAGGTGCTCTTAATGAAGCTCCTATAAAAAATGGTGAAGGTGGTCGTGCTGGTGGAGTATGGTCATACAATGCTCTTAACCAACTAAAAGCAAAATATACTGGCCTAAAAGAATATTGGGACGATAGTGCTAAAGCTCCTTATTTATATAATGAAACAACAGGTGCATTCTTTACCTATGATAATGCAAGATCAATACAAGAAAAAGTTAAATATGTTAAAGAGCATAACTTAGGTGGAATGATTGCTTGGATGGCTTCACAAGATGCTAAAACAACATCTACTAAACATGATGAACTTACAAAAGTAACCAAGGAAGCATTATTTGGCTCAGGTAGTCTAGACAACTATACCTTAACTTATAATAAGCTTAATGTGACTTCTAAATTAACTACAAGTAAACCTGCATGGGGAAGTGGTAGTGTAATAAATTTAAGCTTTACAAATAATGAAAAGCTAAGTGAATCTGGTGAAGTTCTTAGTTCTGTTGAAACTGCAGCTAAAACTCTAAAAAATGTAAAGCTTTATATTAAGACAAATGGTATTACTATAACAGGTGCTCAACATCCAAGTCCTGCAGTTAAGCAAGAAAATGGATATTACGTAATAGATTTCTCTGTATCATATGATGGAAAGCTTATGAAACCTGGCCAAACAGTATCTTTCGATTTAAACATTGCTGAATCTATAGATAACCTAAATGGATTAGTAAGTATTGAATTATCACAAAGAATGTATTCAACATCTCCTGAAATGGGAAGACAATTTATTTATGGTAACGCAACATCTCCAGAAGATAATACTGCTCCAGTAATTAATGGGGCTACTAATAGACAAATATACATTGGTGATTCTTTTAATCCTTTAGCTGGTATAACTGCCTCTGATAAAGAAGATGGTGATTTAACAAATAAAATAACTGTTTCTGGTACTGTTAATACAACTAAAGCTGGTTCTTACAATTTAACTTATTCAGTTACTGATAGTAAAGGTTTAAACTCTACTGCTAAAGCAACAATCACAGTAGTTGATAATACAAATCCTGAAGTCCCAACCTATAGCCCAACCAAAGCTTATGTAGCTGGCGACGTTATTATGTATAACGGTATTAAATATAGAGCTAAATGGTGGACACAAGGTGAAACTCCTGGTGCAAGTCAATGGGGTGCTTGGGAAAAGATTAGTTAGTATACCTAGATATTTACAATTTGAAGATGGCTAACTTTATTTGTTAGCCACTTCTATCAACTTTTAAAATTAGTATTATGGAGGTAAAATATGAAAAAGATCAAAATTAAGCGAATAGTAACTGGAATAACACTTTCACTATTTACACTTTTTAATATATCAATACAACCTCAAGCTGCTGTGGTAAATAATAACGAAAATATAACACCAACAGCTTCTGATCTTAATGATACAGATTTAAGTAGAAAAGTAATTGGATATTTTCCTGAATGGGCATATAAAAGTGAAGCCCAAGGATACTTTGATGCTGCTGATTTACAATGGCAATCCTTAACTCACATTCAGTATTCCTTTGGAATGATTGATCCGACAACTAATAAAATAACACTTGGAGATAAGCATGCAGCTATTGAAGAAACATTTGCAGACCATCCATTGACTCACAATGGTAAGGCTATTACTCTTGATCCAACTCTCCCATATAAAGGACACTTCAATGTTCTTCAAACAATGAAAAAACAATATCCAGACGTAAAGCTATTAATGTCTGTTGGAGGATGGGCTGGTAGTAGAGGTTTTTATACAATGCTGGATACTGATCAAGGTATAAATACTTTCGCTGATTCATGCGTTGAATTTATAAGAAAGTATAACTTTGATGGTATAGATATAGACTTCGAATATCCATCTGCAACATCAACTTCAGGTAATCCAGCTGATCAAGATTTAGCTGAACCTAGAAGAGGCAAGCTAAACGAAAGATATAATCTATTAATGAAGACATTAAGAGAAAAGCTTGATTCTGCTGGAAAGCAAGATGGTAAGAAATATCTTGAAACAGCTGCAGTAACTGCATCTTCATGGGTTCTTGGCGGAATGACTGATAATTCCTATGCTCAATATTTAGATTTTCTTAGTGTAATGTCTTATGACTTCCACGGTGGTTGGAATGAGTTTGTCGAAAACTTAGCTAATATATATCCTGATCCAGCTGATAGAGAAACCATACAAATGGCCATGCCTACATTAAATATGGATTGGGCTTATAAATACTATAGAGGAGTATTACCTCCTGAAAAAATAGTTATGGGAATCCCTTACTATACAAGAGGATGGGAAAATGTACAAGGTGGAACTAATGGATTACATGGTTCTAGTAGAACTCCTGCTACTGGAATATACAATATTTGGGGAGATGACGTAGATAATAACGGTGTCTTAGACCCTGCAGGCGCAAACCCATTGTGGCATGTATTAAACTTAATGGAAAGTGATCCAAACCTAAAAGTTTATTTTGATGAAGTTGGTGGAGTTCCATACGTTTGGCAAAATGAAAAGAAAGTATTCCTATCTTTTGAAAATGAAAAATCAATAGATAAAAGAGTAGAATATATTAAAAATAAAAACTTAGGTGGAGCACTAATATGGGTAATGAATGGAGACTTTGGTCCAAATCCTAATTATAAACCAGGCTCTACTAATATAAATGAAGGAAAATATACTTTTGGAGATACTTTAACAAGTAGATTAAAATCCGGCTTAGACTCAATAGGTAATTGTAAAGTAACAGACGATTCCATTCCTGGATTATCTCAAACTGATGTAGAGGTTATATTTGGAGGAAAATATGATCATCCAAATTACACTTATGATATCAAAGTTACAAATAAAACAGACAAGGCAATAGATAAGGGCTGGAAGGTAAGTTTTGATTTACCTAAATCAGCAATATTTGCTCAACCTCAAGGTGGAACTGCAACAATTGAAGATATTGGAGACTTTAATAGAGTTACAATAACATCATCAGGATGGCAAAATCTTGGAGTTGGAGAAACTGCTTCATTAGCAGGATCAATTAAACTATGCTTTGGAGGAGTTAAAAATTTAACCTTTAATGGAATGAACCCGTCTAACGTGCCTGTAAACGGAAACTTCGCTCCAATATTAAAAGGTATTTCAAATGCTTCAATAAACTTAGGTGATTCATTTAATCCTTTGGCAGGTATTACTGCCTCTGACAAAGAAGATGGTGATTTAACTAATAAAATAATTGTTTCTGGCACAGTTGATACAACTAAATCTGGAAGTTACAATTTAACTTATTCAGTTGCTAATAGTAAGGGTTTAGTAACTACTGCTAAAGTAACAATCACAGTAGTTGACAATACAAATCCTGAAGTCCCAACCTATAGCCCAACCAAGACTTATGTAGCTGGCGACGTTGTTATGTATAACGGTATTAAATATAGAGCTAAATGGTGGACACAAGGTGAAACTCCTGGCACAAACCAATGGGGTGCTTGGGAAAAAATTAACTAATTTGATACTAAAACCTTTCTATAGTAACATTAACTAAATTATAAAAACTTAATAATCATATCTAAAAAAAGACAATAGAAAATTTTATAGTTTAAAATTTTCTATTGTCCTCTTCTTTGTATTAAATATTTGTTTTGGGTTATTACTTAATAGTCAAATTCATTAACCTAGTTAAATCCAAGCCTTGAATACTATTTACTATTGCTCCTGATATATCATTTATTTCAACATCTATACCTGTAATCTCACAAGTAGTTAAATCTACTTTATTTAATGATGTTTTGCTAAAATATGCATTGGTTAAATCCGTATTATTAAAACTAACCTTTTCTAACTTTATCTGTTGAAATATACCTTCTTTAAAATTGCATTCTTCTACACTTACATTTTTTAACTTTGAATAAGATAAGTTTATATATTTTCCAATATTCTCGTGAAATTTTACATCCTTTATATTACACTCATCTAATTTTGCTCCAAGTAGCTTACAATTAATAAATTCTACCCTATGTACGCTCCCATCACCTAAGTCAATATTAGATAAATCACAATTTTCAAATATTGTATCTAATAAATCTATATTTCTAAGTGAAGTGTTTTCAAATATAACATTCTTAAATATACAAGAATCTATTGTAATTCCCTTACTCATCATATTTTCTATTGTTATATTTTCTACTACCTTATTTTGAATTTTATCTGCTTCAATTATTTCTTCTGTAATATCTATTACTTCTTCAAGCTCATCTAGAAACTTAGGTTTTTGAATCTTGTTACTTTTCATAGTAAATTACTCACCACTCTTCATTAATTTTATAAAATATTTACCTAACTTTTATTATATAACTTATCCTCTATAGATTTAATATTTATATTAAATTTATTTTTATCATACATTATAACCCTAATTCCTTAAAATTACCATTTTTATATTGAATGAGTTGTTTTATAAAAATCTTTTATAACTTTAATCATATAATGACATATGTCATATTCAAATTAATATAAATATTGTAACTTAATTATAAGGCTATTACAGTTTATTATATAAGCACTATGCTTAGTAAATATTAATTATATGGGGGCTAATATGAAATACGAACTTATATTATTTGATGCAGATGAAACCTTATTTGATTTTAGAAAATCTGAAAAATATGCTTTTGAAAATGCCATGGGTGAGTTCAATTTAGAATATGATGAAGATTATCATTTAAAAATTTATTCAGATATAAACACTAGAATATGGAAAGAATTTGAAGAAGGTAGTATCTCTCAAGAAATGTTAAAAGTTGAGAGATTTAAAAGATTATCAAATAAACTTGGTATATATTTTAATGAAGTAGATTTTGCAAAGGCTTATATGAATCATTTATCTGACGCTTCTTTTTTATATAATGAAAGTGTACAGTTAATTGAAGATATAAGTAAAAAACATAAACTTGCTATAATAACTA
Source organism: Clostridiaceae bacterium AF10-41 (assembly GCA_027686065.1). Classification (GTDB taxonomy): domain Bacteria; phylum Bacillota; class Clostridia; order Clostridiales; family Clostridiaceae; genus Clostridium. The sequence goes on along the minus strand of JAQCTH010000008.1, from coordinate 51,465 downwards.
ATGGATTAAAAGAAGTTCAAAATAAAAGAGTTGGAAAATCTATTATTTCTAATTATTTTGAAATGATAGCTATATCAGAAGAATTACAGGTAGCTAAACCAGATCCTAGAATATTTGAAATCACCTTAAATTCTATTAATCACACTGATAAAAGTAAGGTTCTAATGGTTGGAGATAGCTTAAACTCAGATATACAAGGTGGTATAAACTTTGGTATAGATACTTGTTGGTATAATCCTACTAAAAGTGCTAATAAATCAAAAATTACACCTACTTATGAAATTGATTGCTTAATGGATTTAAAAAGCATTTTAGATTAAATAGTTAATAATAATCCTTTTAAAAAAAGTATATTAATAGATCAACATCAAGGCAATCTATTAATATACTTTTTATAATATTATTTTGCTTTAATTAATAAAATTATTTTTATAATGAACAGCTATATCATTAGCTGCCTTCATAGCACTATTAAAAGAACCTTGAAGCCATCCGTGTGCTGTTGATACATGTTCACCTGCAAAATAGACTTTCTCATTATATTCTGGCTTTGCTGAAGAATACGCAAATAACCTTTGTTGTTGCGGAAGGTAGTAGCAAAATGCTCCAAAAAATCCCGGCTCTTGGTCCCATTGTATTAGTTTATAATCTTCAACTATTGGATTAAGATAATCTAATGGTAAACCATGAACATTTTCTAATTGTCTTTTTACTCTATCAATATATGGTTGATTATTTCCCATCCTAATGGCATCTTGATTCAAATTATATGATGCTAAAAGCACCCCAGGATTATCCCACATCATCTGCCGATTATGTTTCTTAGAATACTTTCTCTTTCTATTAAGATTATTCTTAGTTGGGTTATTTGGGTACCATATTGTCGATATAACTAAGTCTGTAATAGAACTTCCTCCAACTATTTTTTCTGTCCCATCTTCCCAAAAACGGTTATTACATAAAAATAAAGTCTTTTGTGATTGAGTATAATTTAAAGCTCTTATGGCTTGCATTTTATCTGTAGAAAACATTGGATATAAATCAATATTTCTAAGTGAAGAAAATGGAATTGCACAAATTATATAGTCAAACTCTTCTGAATATAATGGCTCTGGATCCTCCCTACAACTATAAAAGATATTAACTTTATTATTATCACTGTTTAGATGCATTTCACTTACATTTCTGTCCATTTTAAAAGTTATACTTCCCAAATCATTTTTAGGTATATTTTTATACTCCTTTGGCTCTTCTGATATTAATGAATTATAAAAGGCATTTGATAAATTTGAAAATCCTCCTTCTATATAATATCTGAAAGCATAATCCACAGTATACTGCTCCTGTAAGTTTTCCATGTAACTATTATAATAAAAATATCCCAAAAAACTGCTGATTGAAGCTATTAATTCCATAGCTCCTTGGCTTAATCCATTTAGCTCCATTACTCTTCTTATACTCAAATCCCCTAATGCATTTATTTGAGGTGAGTATTCTTTTTTTATCTCTACTAATTCCATTCTTGTTTCTGGGTCTATTTTATATAATTCCTTTTCTAGCCCTAATCCTATAAGCTGCCTCCATGACAACTCTTTCTCAGCTGCTGTCAAATTGAATTGTGGATATATTTCTCTTGAAACCCCTATCCCTTGTGGGTCATTTCTTACACGAGTATTCCTTATATATATATACGTATTGGGATTATTTTCGACAAACTTACTTGTTGGCAGCTTGAAAAGATCTATATAATGCCATGTTGCTTCATGTATTGCTGGTATTCTCATTGCCCCTAATTCACCATAAAGATCTCTTTCTTTATTGAAATAATGAGTATATATCCTTCCTCCTATTCTTTGCTTTTGTTGTTCAAATATTGTTATATCAAACCCAAGTTTTCTAAGCTCAAATGCAGCAGATAATCCTGCTACTCCAGCTCCTATAATTCCCACCTTAATTCCTTTTCCTTTAGCAATACCAGGTGAAGCTATATTTGTAATTTCCTTTGGAGGTGCAAGTAATTCTAGTAAATTTTCAAAGTCTTCTATCCGCCCTACTTCTTCAAGTGCTATTCTTACCATATTTTTTCTTTCTTCATATGTGGGGTTATTTGGCTGAATATAATTAACTCTATACAAGAACTCATACTCCTTTAAACTACTAATTACATTAATTACTCCATTTATTTTATGCTAATGTTATCACTAATAGCATTGTATAATCATTAATTTACTAATTTATTTTAATTTTGTATAAGTAGTTATTATAAAGTTCGTATAACTGTTTTAATTTTCAAATAAAATATATACATATTAACTATTTATTAATTGATTTTTAATCTTATCTCTTCCTCTACTTAATCTTTTATAAACTAAATCTTTACTTAAACTTAATTCTTCAGATATCTTTTCTATTGACTCATCAAGTAAATACCTTTTTATAAATATTTTTTTATCTTCTTCCTTTAAACTCTCCAATAACATATAAAATTCTTCATTATCTACTTCTATATTTTCATTTATCCCAATACTCACTATTTCTTCCTTAAGCTCTAAGTTTATTTTTCTTTTACTTATTTTTCTTTTATAATCAATAGCCTTATATTTAGCAACTGAAATTAAAAAATTTTTTAAGCTTCCCTTTGTATTATCATAACAATCTATATTTCTCCAAAGAGCTATTAAAACATCATTAAAGCATTCATCTACATCATTTATCTCTGAATAATTACAAAGAACCTTATTTATTACTCCATAAATTAATTTCCCATAAGCTCTTGATAAATTATCTAATGCAAATTGCTCTCCATTTATTAAATCCAAAAGTATTTCATTATCTTCCAAAACATTATCCCCCCATAGAAAATTTATTTATATTTATCAGATAAATATTCTTGTATTTCATCACAGTCTACATTTCTTATTAATAAATCCTTAAACTTACCATTACTAAATTCTATAAGAACTTCTGATTCAAGTTTTTTCCTTGTAAGAAATAAGTAAGCGATAGGTATTATTAAAGTAAAATAAATCACAGCCCTCATTAATTCAGATTGCCCTAATAGCATATATGCAAATTTTGATAGTACATTTGAAAGTACGTGTGTCATAAATAGCATAAATAATACGCTTGCTATTGCAACTTTCTTATTTCTCTTATAATCTAATTGAATTTTAAATCTATACTTTTTCTTTACATCTTTTCCAACAAGCATATCTTTTATATCTTCTTTATTGTATATTTTTATTCCTTGCATTCTATTGTAATAATTTGAATTAACTAATATAATTCTTTTATTAGTACAAAACATTAATACATTAAAAGAATATCCATCCCCAGTCATAAAAGGTGCATTAACCATTAAATTTACTCCAGTAACTACCCTAAGCATATCTGGATCTGTACCCTTTATTATCTTTTCTATTACTTCATCTTTTTCTAATAATCTTTCTTCAACATAAATACAAGCTTCCATAAGCTTTTCTTTTGCTAAGTTTGTTTTTACATCATTTGTTATATTGCTTAATTTCTTATCCTCAATATTAGAAAATTTCATATATTCTTTAACTTCTTGCTCATTATAATTAATGCCATTTAGCTCTTTAAATATTTCTCTATCATTCATATTAAATCTCCTTTATTATTTCCTTTACCTTATATACGAAATAACTCACCTTATTTTGGACATATAATATAATTTTTTCCAAATATTTGTCATTATTTTTTAGTGAAAAGACCTACTACTTATAAATTTATTTTCATAAGTAGTAGGTCTTTATATATTTTCATACTAATCTCTCTTATAGTTTACTAAAATAATCATCTATTAATTTTTCACCCATTTTTCTATAAGTATTACTCATGTTAATTAGCGAACAAAGCAACAAAAAGTTTTTTTCAAATTCATCTGAATTTAATTCTTCTTCTTTTAAAATCATATCATTTATACTATCAAATTTATTTTCAATAGATTTTTTTACATCTTTTAGGTCTTCTTCATATTGACTTAAATATAAATTGTATAAATTTCTTATTGGATAACTTTCTTTAGATTCTAAATCTTTAACTATTTTATCTAATGAACTTTTTATATCTCCTATTGATAATGCACCTTTTAAATTATAAATAAGACTCATTAATATTAAATGTTCTTTACTATATTTTTTGTTTTTAATAGACATTAAAAGTTTGCCTTTAGCATAATTATTAATCATTGTTTTCGTCAATGCTTTATCTTCTTCATTTCTTTTAGATTCATTAAATTTACCATCAAAAAGTTGGATTACTTGATCCATATATAAATCTATTTCAGGAATTTCTTCTAATGTTAATTGATTATTTAAATTTAGCTCATCAAGCTTTTCTCTTAATTCAGTAATATTCATATGTACCTCCATGTAGTTTTTCAAACTACTTATTAATGTATCTATATTAAATATACTAGTATTGTTAAGATATTTCAAGAAAATTAATATAATATATTAATTTTTTTGAAAATTTGAACTTTTATGGACTTTGACTTTTTAACTATATATTATTAATATAATACTAACAATACGTAGTTTTTAAAACTACCTGCGAAGGAGTGTTTATTTTGGAAAAATATTTAAGAGAACCTATAAATAGCTTAACTCATTGGATCGGAGCAATTTTATCACTTTTTGCATTAATAGCAATGTTAACAAAAGGATTACTTAATAATGCTTCCACTGTATCAATAGTTTCCATCGTTATATTTGGTATAAGTTTGATTTCATTATATAGTGTTTCCGCAACTTATCATGGTGTAATAACCAGTGAAAAAATAATATTTAGACTTAGAAAACTGGATCATTCTATGATTTTCATTTTAATAGCTGGATCTTATGCGCCATTTTGTTTAATTGCTCTTGGAGGTTCTAAAGGAACTGTTTTCTTTACAACTATAGCTTCTATTGCAGTTGCTGGTATATTATTTAGAATGCTTTGGTTTAACTGTCCAAGATGGTTACAAACCTCTCTTTATATTGGACTTGGATGGGCTGCAGTATTTATGATTAAACCATTATCTCAAGTACTTAATCCTGCTAGCTTATACTTATTAGTTCTTGGTGGTATTCTTTATACTGTTGGAGGGGTTATATATGCTTTAAAGCCTAAAATGCTTAAATTTGGCAAGTTTGGTTTTCACGAGATATTTCACATATTTATTATCTTAGGAAGCTTAAGTCATTTCATTTCTGTATTCTCATATATATTATAAAAACTTATTAATATAAATATATTGTTTAAATAAAATATAAAAAGAAGAATGATAGTCATAATTATTATAACTATCCTTCTTCCTTTTATTGCTTAATTATTGCTTTTCTAGTTAATAATCTTGATATTGCTATAAATATAATAAATGATACTATTAACGTTAATGCAGCAACATATACATTCCTATTATTTATCCCAAATATAGTTGCTATAAACTTATTAATATTATTAATAATATTAGGATAGGCTGTTCCTATCATGCTTATTAATATAGATAATCCAACTGGAATAATAGATACAACTACCTTCATAAACTTATTACATTTATAGTAAATGATATTTATTAAGAAACCTAAAGAAATTGCAGCTAAACTTAATGAAGCTTGAAAAATAAAGCTATTAAATAAAGTTCCAATACTGTTACTTTGTACCCAATTAATAGTATTATGCCACTCACCACTTCCTATATTAGCGTAACCCATATCATAAATAGTTGGACATTTCATAAATATATTATAGATACGATTAATTATTATATCTATAATAGACATAAGTAGAACAACTGGAATCATAGATACTGCTGTGCCATATAAGAAATCTTTTCTTGATACATTATTACTCTTCATAAAATAGAAGTTTTCCTTAAATAAATTTAATCCTGCTACAAATAAAAATATTCCTGATGATATCTCTATTCCTGAAGAAGATATATTACCATTTCTTGAAAGAAATACTGAAGCTAGACATACAGTAATAAAAATTGTGTAATAAATTGCTATTGAATTTTTTAAACTACTAATATTATATTTAATTATAGATTTTATTGTCATTATTTAACTTCCTCCTCTCCAGTTAAGTGGATAAATAATTTTTGTAGTTCTACCTTTGATGTTTCTAATTGTAAATCCGTTATTTGCATTTTATTTTCATCATTTATTTTCCCAATAATTGTTGCAGCCTTAAAACCTGCCATAGAATCTATATTAATACATTTCTTACCCTTTATATATTCTTCAACCCTTTCTGAAGATCCAGATACTAAGTAAGCTTCCCCTAACAAGTTTTCAACTTCATTATTACCTAATACCTCTCCATTTTTAATTATTATTACTTTTTCTAATATCTCTGAAACTTCTTCTATAATATGAGTTGATAAAACTATAGTTTTAGGTTTATCAATATAATTCGCTACTAATTCCTTATAGAACATATCCCTATGATTAGCATCTAATCCTAAAACAGGTTCATCAAAAAGCAATACTTCTGCTCCTGATGATAAAGTTATAATAATCTTACAAATTGATGAATATCCAGTAGATAATTCTTTAAACTTCTTATTAACATTAAGTCCAAATTTATTGCTTAAGCTTAAAGCATAATCCATATTGAAATTACTATAAAACTCTTTTGTCCATTTAAATAAATCCTTAATTTTCATTCCTTCAGGATATAAATCTTGCTCTGTCATAAAATATATTTTTCCTAAGGCATTACTATTTTCTACTACATCTTCATTATCTATTGTAACCTTACCTCCACTTGAGAAGATTCTATTAGTTATAAGATTTAAAAGTGTTGTTTTTCCTGCCCCATTTCTACCCAACAATCCATATATCTTATTTTCTTCTATTGTTAATGAAACATTATCTAAAACTCTATGGTTTCCATATTCTTTAGTTAAATTAGATATCTTTATCAATGCCATTATTTATTCCCCCCTCTTAATCATTTCTATAATATCTTCAGTAGATATATTAAGCTTTTTTGCTTCTTCAATTAGTGAAATTATATAATTAGAATAAAATTTATCTTTTCTCTTTTGTACTAACTTTTCCTTACTTCCACTTGAAACAAACATTCCAACACCTCTTCTTTTATAAATAATTTCTTCATCTACTAATAAATTAAAGCCTTTCGCTACTGTTGCTGGATTAATTTTAAATTTTACAGATATTTCTGTTGTTGATGGTATTACTTCATCTTCATTAAAAATTCCATTTAAAATTCCGTCTTCTATTAATTGTGCTATTTGAATATATATAGGTATTTCACTATAAAAATTTAAGTTCATAGCTACCTCCTTTTAACTTTATAGTATATTATATGTCATTTTAGTTATATGGTTCATTACTTATGTAATTAACTATATAGCATTTGGTTTTTATTGTCAATAATTTTAATAAAAAAAGATGATGCTATACACATCATCTCTCTATTCACTAATATTAATAAAATTTATATACCACCATATATTATTCCAAGTACTATTACTAATACCGTTATTGTGGTGAATCCATACTTAGAAAATAATAAAAATTTTTCTCCAACCTTCTTACTTGCTCCCATGTTTATTTCTTCTAAGATATCTTCTTTATCTCTCATAAAATAGAAAACTATAAGTACTATTAATGCTCCAAGTGGAGATATTACTATAGTTATAAAATCTGCAAAATTATTAAATAAATCCATATTTAAATTTAGAGGTATTGATAATATAAATAATATAATTGATATTAAAATTGTAGCCTTTTTCCTACTTAATCTTGTTTGGGACATTAAAGCTTCTACTGGTCCTTCCAACATATTTATTGATGAACTTATAGCAGCAAATATTACACTTAAGAAAAATAACACTGATAATATTTGACCTGCAGGCATTGATTTAAAAATGGTCGGTAATGTTATAAATAATAATGGTGGTCCTGACATAGGATCTAATCCAAATGCAAATACTGCTGGCATTATAACAAATGAAGCTAATAGTGCAGATATTGTATCTAATATAGCTGTACTAATTGCTGATCTTGGTATGTCCATATCCTTTTGTATATAACTACCATATACCACCATACCACATCCATTTAAGGAAACTGTAAAAAATGCTTGTCCGAGAGCCATCACCCATGTATTAATCTTAAATAGGTATTCCCACTTAGGTGTAAATAAGTATCTAACTCCTTCTATAGCTCCTGGTAATGTTAATGACCTAAATGCCAATAAAATAAAAATTATAAATAGTAAAGGCATTATTATTTTATTTGCCTTCTCTATACCCTTTGTTATTCCTATGATCACTATAATAACAGCAATAATTATAGCAATTGCATTCCATAATATAGTTTCTTTACTTCCTGAAAAGTTATTAAAGAAATTATCTATTTGTATTTTATTTATTTCTCCTGTTGCACTTAAAGTGAAATATTTGATAATCCAGCCTACAACTACGTTATAAAACATAAAAACTCCTGCTAATCCTACTGCTGGTATTGATCCTATTAATACTCCACCCTTTTTTCCTTTTTTCTTAAATGCTTCTTTTATTCCTGTTAATGATCCTCCTTGTGCTGATCTTCCAAAAGTAAACTCTGTAATAAGCCCAGTAGATCCAAGTAATAAAACAAATATAAAATATGGTATTAAAAATACTGCCCCTCCATTTTGTCCTAACCTATATGGGAACATCCAAATGTTACCTAAACCTACTGCTGCCCCTATGCAAGATATTATAAATCCTGCTCTACTTGTAAAATGCTCTCTTTTCTTCATAACCTACATTCCTCCTTGTTTATATATAAAAAAACCACATAGTTTCTACTATGTGGTAAATAAACAGGAATTTAAACAAATACCACACAGTATTTATCTATGTGGTTAAATTATCTCTATAAATTTGAGCATAATTAATAACTTATAACCATCACAGATACAAACCTTAAATCTTGCTTATGGCTTGCATCTATAATTAATTTATAAATACAAGTCCTATCTATAATAGCTATAATAATAATTTATATTAACTTTTATTTTTTTAAAGTTAATTATTTTGCTCATTTTTATTCTCCTAAAAGTATATTTTAATAAATACTATCATCTCTATACATATGTGTCAATCCTCATAAAATATAAAGTTTAAAGAATTTTCTATGTTTTCCTTAAATTTTCTAAATATTATTTTATCTTTCAATGAAATTATGTTGAGTTTATGGTATAATAACGAAATGAATAAGATTAGAAATGAGGTATGTTTTCAGTGATAACTGTATCGAACGTAAGTTTAAGATTTGGTGGCCGTAAGCTATTCGAAGATGTAAATATAAAATTTAATCCTGGTAACTGTTATGGTGTTATAGGTGCTAACGGCGCTGGTAAAAGTACATTTTTAAAAATATTATCTGGAGAAATTGAACCAAATACAGGAGATGTTTCTATTCCTGCTAATACAAGAATGTCTGTTTTAAAACAAGATCATTATGAATATGATGAGTTTGAAGTTTTACAAACAGTAATAATGGGTAACAAAAGATTATATGAAATAATGGAAGAAAAGGATGCTTTATATGCCAAAGCTGATTTTTCTGATGAAGATGGTATAAGAGCTTCTGAACTTGAAGGTGAATTTGCTGATATGAACGGTTGGGAAGCCGAATCAGATGCTTCTTCTTTACTTCAAGGTTTAGGAATAGGAACTGACATGCACTATAAAAAGATGTCAGAGCTTGTAGGAGGAGAGAAGGTTAAAGTTCTTCTAGCTCAAGCATTATTTGGAAACCCTGGAATACTAATTCTAGATGAGCCTACTAACCATTTAGACATACAATCAATAAACTGGCTTGAAGATTTCCTTTTAAGATTTGAAGGAACTGTAATAGTTGTATCCCATGATAGACATTTCTTAAATACAGTATGTACTGTAATGGCTGATGTTGACTTTGGTAAAATCAAGTTATATGTTGGTAACTATGACTTCTGGTATGAATCAAGCCAATTAGCATTACAAATGTCTAAGGATCAAAATAAGAAAAAAGAAGAAAAAATTAAAGAATTACAAGACTTTATTGCTAGATTTAGTGCTAATGCTTCTAAATCTAAACAAGCTACTTCTCGTAAGAAGTTATTAGATAAGATAACATTAGATGATATACAGCCTTCAAGCAGAAGATATCCTTTCGTTGGATTTAAACCTGAAAGAGAAGTTGGTAATGAAATTTTAACAGTTGAAGGACTAACTAAGACTATTGACGGAGTTAAGGTCTTAGATAATGTTAGCTTTAGAGTTAATAAAGAAGATAAAATTGCTTTAATTGGTGATAATGATATTGCTGTCACAACTTTATTTAAAATATTAAATGGAGAAATGGAAGCAGACAGTGGAGAATTCAAATGGGGAATAACTATAACAAAATCTTACTTCCCTAAAGATAATAATGAATTCTTTGATGGCTGTGACTTAAGCCTTGTAGACTGGTTAAGACAATACTCTGGTAACACTGTAGAAGAGCAATCAGAATCTTACTTAAGAGGATTCCTTGGAAGAATGTTATTCTCTGGTGAAGAAGCATTAAAGAAAGCTAGTGTTTTATCAGGAGGAGAAAAGGTTAGATGTATGTTATCTAGAATGATGTTATCATCTGCTAACGTACTAATGCTAGATCAACCTACAAACCACTTAGACCTTGAATCCATAACTGCTGTTAATAATGGCTTAAGAGATTATAAGAGTGTACTTTTATTTGCTTCTCACGACCATCAATTTATACAAACTATTGCAAATAGAATAATTGATATAAAGGAAAATGGTTCAATAGTAGATAGAGCAATGACATATGATGAATACCTAGAGTTTTCTGGAAAAGCTAAATAAGCTAATAAAAATAGCTATATAGTATAAAATAGGATACCGTTTTTGGTATCCTATTTTTTTATATTACTTCAACAACTCTTTTTTCTCGTCTTTTCTATTAACTCATCTCTGTAATTCTTTTAATTTATTATAGCCATTAATCTATGAACTATCTATAAATTAAAATTTAAAGCCTATTAACTTCTGATCCTACCTCTTCTTTTTTACTTATTATAAACATAATACTTATTCCTAAAGTAATAACCTCAGCCAAAGGAATAGTAATCCATACCCCTGTCATTCCTAAGAAATTAGGTAATAATAATATCAATGGAATTACTATAACCAAACCCCTCATCATTGAAATAGCAAATGATTTTCTTGGCTTATTAATAGATGCAAAAAAGGATGTAGTTACAATGTTTATTCCCATAATAATAAATGCACTAAAATAAATATTAATTCCTTTTACAGCCATAGATAATAATTCTGCATTTCCCTCATTATTAAATAGGTTGACTATTTCCTCGGAAAAATTAAAGCTTAATAAGTAACATAACATACCTAATACTAATGATAGTATTAATCCATATTTATATATAAATTTGATATCTTTAAGTTTCCCTTCTCCATAACTTTTACTAATTATAGGCTGAATACCTTGAGCTATTCCTGTAAAAATTGCTACTACTATTAAAGCTAAATTTGCAATTATTCCATAAGCAGCAACTCCTATATTGTAAGATATTCTAAGAATAGTAAAATTAAATATTAATATTATTATCCCAGAAGAGAATTCAGTGATAAAAGAAGGTATTCCTAGTGAAATTATGCTTTTTATATCCCCCCTATTAAATTTACATTTAATAAGTTTAAAGCTATTTTTCTTTCTTATAAAATGAATTGATAATACAGCTAAGCTTAATATTGGTGTAGCTCCTGTTGCAATAGCAGCTCCAAACATTCCAAGCTTAAATGGAAATATAAATATATAATCCAAAACTATATTACTTAAACTTCCTAAAATCATTGCTACCATAGCTAAATTAGGTTCATTATCATTTCTTACAAAAATAGTTACTATATTATTTAATATAAATACACATGAAAAAGATAGAAGTGTTTTTAGATAACTTCCTGCTAATGGAATTACAGTTTCATCTGCTCCTAAAATTTTTACAATATCATAAGAAAATAGAATTCCAATTATAGTTATAATTATACCCACAATAATTCCCATAAAAATTGCATGCGTAAATATCCTATTTGCTCCTTGTTTATTTCTCTTACCCATTTGTATAGAGTACCTTATTCCTGCACCCATACCTATCATTAACCCTATACCACTAACTAAACTCCATAAAGGTAATACTAAGTTTAGAGCAGTTAATCCAATACTACCTACTCCATTTGCAATAAAAAATGTATCCGCAAGTATATAAAAAGAAAGTCCTATCATACTAATTATATTAAGTGATACATACCTTACAAATTTTTTAACAATACTATTATTCAATTTATAATCTCTCATATAGTTACCTCCTCATAAAATAAAAGCATTAGGTGGTTCATACCCAAAGGCCTAATGGTATGAATCCCTAATGCTTCTTATACAAATATTATGTCCGGCGACATAAATACTCTCAACTATTTAATTAAAGTTATTTTATTAAAATATGGTTCACTTGTCAATATCAAAGTTTTTTAAATATAGGAGACGAACCTCAAGAATCCTTATTTAACTTATTTTTTATGATACATATCCCCTGAGTTGCTGTTCCCATTGGGCAATATACACACCATGATCTAGGCTTATATAAAAACATTGTAATAATTCCAATTATAGTAGATGTAAGCATCATACTATAAAATCCAAATGAAAATTGAGCAATCCATGGAGTTACATTTGATAAATTATTAAATTTCCATGGTACTTTAAAGGTCCAAATAAGAGTAATTACTTCTCTTAAATTATTAGTTCCGTTAAAAACTAAATACGTGTTAAATAACATATTAATAAACATAGATAAAAAGAATATTAAAAATCCATATCTAAACCATTTTGTCTTTAGAAATTTAGGAATTGGCTTATTTCTTGAAAATTTAGTTCCCATTAAATTCAACAATTGTCCTCTTCCACAATATATATTGCAATATGCCTTGTTAGATTTAGTGAAGCTTATTATTAATGGAACTAAAAAACATATTAATCCAAGCCAAGCAAACAGTATATTAAATAATCCTAAGATCAGATATAAAATAGTTACAATCCATAAGTAATCATACCATTTCTTTTTGCTTACATTCTTCATAATTAAGCTTCACCTTCCCTTATCTCGATAATAGATGCAGGGCATACTTTTGCACACTTAGAACATCCAACGCATTTATCAAAATCAACTTTTGCATAAATCCCCTTATATACAGTGATTGCATTTAGCGGACAATTTTTCTGACATTCTCCACATGCAACACAATATTTTGTATCAACATAAGCCTTTTTTCTTATTATTTGTCTAGACATAATGTTCCTCCCCATAAAATATAAATACTATAGTTCAGATTATATGTTCATTTCTTGATTTAAGATGTAACAAAGTCACATAATAGCTAAGTATTTTTACAAAACATTAAATTTAATCCCCTTATCCAAAATGTAAAAATATACATATTTTAAAAATTTTACACCCCAGGGGTAAAATAAAAAAAACAAAATAACATTGTGATGCTATTTTGCTTTTTTATTTTAACTTAATTTATTTAGTATATTTAAAGTGAAGTAATTCATGAGCTTTTCCGTGACCTGGCTCTCCCATATATGTTTCATACATTTTATTTAAAGCACCATTCTCGTGTGACTTTCTTTTCTTTAGCATATTTTTATCTTGATTGTATAATACTGATGCTCTCACACTTCTAATATCCATCGTTAATCTATCTGATGCATTTACGTGAGGTTGTCCACCACCATTTACACATCCTCCTGGACATGCCATTACTTCTATGAAGTGATATTTCTTTTTATCAAAATTATCACTATTCATAAAACTGAATACATTAGAAGCTCCATTTATAACTGCAATGTTATAGCTTTCTCCCCCAATTTCAACTGTTGCTTCCTTTATTCCTGCTAAACCTCTTACTTGTTCATATTCTATATTTTCCAAATCTTTACCTTCAACAAAATCCTTAGCTGATCTTAAAGCTGCTTCCATAACTCCACCAGTAGCTCCGAATATAGCACCTGCTCCAGTATACTCTCCCATTGCTGGATCTGCTTTACTGTCCTCTAATTTAGCAAAATCTATTTTTGCATCTTTAATCATTTTTGCTAATTCTCTTGTTGTTATTACTGCATCTATATTTCTTAAACCATCATTTTCCATCTCTGGTCTATCTGCTTCATATTTTTTAGCTGTACAAGGCATTATAGTTACTGTGAATACTCTTTTTGGATCTATATCTGCAACTTGTGGATAGTATGTTTTACTTGCTGTACCAAATATTTGTTGTGGTGATTTAGCACTTGACAAATTTTCTAAAAATTTCGGATAATAATTTTCAACTTGTCTAACCCAAGCTGGACAACATGATGTAAACATAGGGAATGGTCCACCAGCTTTAATTCTTTGAACTAACTCTGTTGCTTCCTCCATTATAGTCATATCTGCACCAAAATTTATATCAAAAATCTTATCAAATCCAAGATGTCTTAATGCTGTATATAATTTACCTGTAACATCTACTCCATAACCCATCTTAAATAATTCACCCATAGCAGTTCTAACAGATGGTGCCATTGCAACTATAACATGCTTTTCTTCATTTTCTAATGCCTCTTTAACTCTATCCATGTGAGATTTTTCAGATAAAGCATCTACTGGACATGCCGCTACACATTGTCCACATAATAAACAATTAGTTTCATCAAAGCACTTTAAATTTTCTGGTCCAATAATATTTTCCCCATTAACTTCTATAAACTTTATTGATTCTGTTCCAGTCTTTACTCTACATGCTGCCACGCATCTTCCACATTTAACACACTTAGTTCTATCTAAAACTATTGATTTACTTCTATCATCCACATATTCAGTTTTATCCGCAACAATAAAAGGCTTAGATGCCCTTGCCTTAGTTTTGATTACTAGCTTTAAAAATTCACAGTTCTCTCTTCTTTTACAAGGTCCGCACTTGAATTCATGTTTATCTAATAATGATGAAACTGTATTTTTAACTTCTTCTTGAACTCTTTCTGTGTTTGTATTAATAACCATTCCATCCTCAGGAATAAAACAACATGCTTTAACTAATTCATCTTGCCCCTCAACTTCAACTAAACAAACTCCACATTGTCCAACATTACTGCAATCTTCTAAAAAACATAATGCAGGAATATCTATTCCATTATCTTTTGCTATTTTTATTAAACTTTTATCTTCATTAACTAGAATTTTATTTCCATTAATAGTTATGTTTTTCATTAAAACTCCCCCTATAATCATGGTGTGAAAAATAAAATCGTTATATTATTAACAATGTTATTTTACTCTATTTTTGAGATAATTGCTATCTTTTAATTATTACTTTCTAGAATATATTTCACCTATGATTTTACGACAAAAATCGTTAGCGTACAATGTAAAATTATAGTGGAAAATGTACTTTATTAACAAATTTATCAAAATGGGAATAAAATGCTATTATAATAATAGTTTAATAAATGAAAACTTTAACTTTTATTTAACATTTAAAATTATATATGAATTTTTATAATTAATTATGTATCTTGCTTTCCAAATCAGATTTCATTTCCCAATGAATCACAAAAGCCAATATAGCTCTTAATACTATTATTGCTGCCAGTATATACATTTCATCCATTGATCTAACTATAACAGTCTTTAATATCTCTGCTCCAAGCTTAAATTCCAATGCTAAGGTTAATGATTGTGCAAATTCTATCTTTATAGGATAAAATTTCTTTGTAATCATATTTACTATAAATCTGTAAAAAGCTTTAATAGATCCAACAATTATTATTAATATCCCCATTAATTCCAAAAGATGTATTACTATTGGTGTCACTACTTCTATTAAATGTCCTAACAAGACTCATCCCCTCCAAACTTATTATTTACATTTAATTATCTTTGATAATTAAAAATAAGTAAAGTAATTTATATAATATTAGAATTTTTATTGTGTTTTTATGTTAATATAATACTATAAAAATATTTATTTGAGGTACCTATATGATAAGAGTATATAATAGACAAACACAAAATTATGAAATTGAAAAAGTTGCTGGAGAAAACTATATAAAATGGTCCTATGAATCGCCAGTTGGAAAAGGACTTACTGAACTTTTAGTAAAGAAAAAGTTGTTTTCCAAGATTTATGGTTCTTATTGTGATACTTCTTTTAGCAAGAAAAAGATATCTTCTTTTATAAAAGATTTTGATATAGATATGAATATAAGTTCTAATACCATAGATGAATTCAATAGTTTCAATGACTTTTTTGTTAGAACCTTAAAAGAAGAATCAAGACCTATTTTAAAAGATACTAATCTCCTTATATCTCCTGGAGATGGAAGATTATTTGCATACGAAAATATTAATATAAGTAATTTAGTTCAAGTTAAGGGAATTCATTATAGCTTATCGGAATTAATTGGTGATGCTTCTGTTGCTAATGAATATGAAGGCGGAGTATGCATGGTATTAAGACTTTGCCCTACTGACTATCATAGGTTTCATTTTGTTGATAATGGCTTACCATTACAAAATAATTTTATAAATGGTAATTATTATTCTGTTAACCCTATTGCATTAGAGAGAATTCCCAAACTTTATTGTCAAAACAAAAGAGAATGGAGTATATTTAAATCTGATAATTTTGGTGACATCATTCACGTTGAAGTTGGTGCCACATGTGTTGGAACTATAATCCAAACATATACACCTAATAAAAAAGTTTCAAAAGGCGAAGAAAAAGGATACTTTAAATTTGGTGGCTCAACTACTATTCTTTTATTTAAGAAAAATACTATAAAAATTGATGAGGATATATTGCACCAAACAGATCTTGGTTTTGAATCTAAAGTTTTAATGGGTGAAGTAATAGGTAGTAAAATCTAATAACATACTTTTTTAAATTAACTTTTTTAAACTATTAAGATAAATATATAAATTATAAAGTATTTTAAAATAACTTTTTATATAATGAAAATATATTATAGGAGTAAAATTAATGGGGGATTTAATATATAGATTATTATTATTTTTAAATAGTAGTAAGGAAAATGATATTAATTATAATATAGCAATAACTATGCTTAGAAATATACGTTCTATTCCAGAAATGTCTATAAATAAGCTTGCTGATATTTGCTTTACTTCACCAGCTGCTATAACAAGATTTTGTCACAAATTAGGATACTCTAGTTTAATAGAGTTTAAAGAAAATATAAAAATAAATATTGGTCATTATAATGAAGGTCTTATGAAACCTAAAGCAATCTCTTATGATCTTTCAAGAGAAGACATATTTAAGAATATGACCTTAGAAATTATTGATGAAATAGAGACCTCTAGGTCATTCATAGACTTAAAAATTGTTGATAGAGTAATTGAGCTTATTTTCAATAGTAACAATGTGTGCATATTTGGGACTCAATTTTCCCAACTTATGGCTCAAGACTTACAACGTAAATTAGTTAATTTATCTAAACTTATTTATCATTCTAATGATGTTCAAGAACAAGAAAGATTGGCTGAAGATTTAGATGAAAATTCATTAGCAATTCTTATTTCCCCTACTGGAAGGTTTCCTTTATATCATGAAAGACTTTGGAAGAAGATAGATAACAGCCCTGCTACAGTAGTGGTTATTACTGAAAAGAAAAAAACTGAATATATAAAGAGAAGTGACTATATAATTTATCTACCACCTAGAAATGATTCTAATGAATATGTTCAAAATCATAGATATGACTTAAGCTTTTTAATTGAATACATTTATGTTAGATATGGAATTCTTTATAAAAGCAACTCATAATTTATACTTTTTCAGTATACAAATTATTTAGTTAACAGTATCTAATTTAAAAGCTTATAGTTTTCTTTAGTAGACAACTGTTATTAGAAAATCAAAAAAAGAACTCACTTTTTAATATTGAGTTCTTTTCTTATTTCTCTATTCTTTAACTTATCTTAATTGGTTATTCCCTCTTTAATCTATGTGATATGAACTGTACCCTATCTAAAATTCAGCTCTTTCTACCTTTTCAATTTTTTCTATAACATTTTTAAATTGTGGTAGATATTTTTTATGAGCAAGTAACATTTCATTTAGCAATTTTCTTCCTCTTATATCATCTGAAATTAAAGGATTTGTTACCATTGCTAATAGTGCTGTATTGTAATCTCCTGTATATGCTGCTTCTGCTGCTAGTCTTTCAAATGTTTTTATTTGTCCAACTAATCCTTGTGCAAATATAGGTAAATCAGTAACTGTTTCTACTGGTACTGGACCATTCTTTCCTATATAACAGCTTACTTCTACTGCTGATTCATCTTCAAATTGTTTTAAAGTTCCGTTATTTCTAGTATTTACTGCAATTATAGTATTCTTATCATTATATATTCCGTTTATAACATTACATGCAACATCTGAATAGTGAGCTCCGCCACGTTTAGCTAATTCTTCAGGCTTTTCTTGTAAATTAACATCTTTATACATTTCAAATAATTTCTTTTCAACTTCCATTACAACTTCTGCTCTAGTTTTACCTTTTTTGAATTCTTCTAATTCACTGTTAAGCATATCTCTAGTCTTGTAATAGTATCTGTGATAAGGACAAGGAATTACTCCAAAAGCTCTAATAGTTGCTATATCCCAATCAAAACCTTTTATATTTGCCATTGTTTGAGTTTTAGAATCAGGTGATGTTAATTCTTTTAGAATTTCAGCTGTAACATCATTTCCATCTAAATAAACTTTTTCAGCATAAACCATATGGTTTAATCCTGCAAAATCTACAGTTATTCTATCACTATTTACTCCTAATATATCAGCAAAAGCATATTGTAATCCAATTGGAACATTACATACACCTATAACCTTTTTATGAACTCCATATCTTAATAAAGCTTCTGTAACTATTCCTGCTGGATTTGTAAAGTTTATTAACCAAGCATTTGGACATAATTCACTTATATCTTTAGCTATGTCTAATATTACTGGTACTGTTCTTAATGCTTTAAATAAGCCACCAGCTCCATTAGTTTCTTGTCCCAAAAATCCATGGCTTAATGGAATTCTTTCATCTTTTACTCTTGCTGGTAATAATCCAACTCTTAATTGTGTAGTTACAAAATCTGCATCTTTTAATGCTTCTCTTCTATCTAGTGTTAAATGTATATTCATTGGTACTCCTGCTTTTTCTACCATTCTTTTAGCTAATGCACCAACAATTTCCAACTTTTCTTTTCCGTCTTCAATATCAACTAACCAATAGTCGCTTACAGGCATTTCATCATATCTTTTTATTAAACCTTCTACTAATTCAGGTGTATAACTTGATCCTCCACCTATTGTAACTATCTTTAAACCTTTTTTATTCATATGCCCAACCCCCATAACTTTAATATATTACTTTATACTTTTATTATATATACATATCAAAGAAAACAATTTCAAAATTTGAAAATCTACTTTTAAATCATTCTTTATTCTTATTTATAATTATTTTTTTTATTTGAGATTTAAAATTTTCTTCACTTCCATTAAATATTATAAGATTTATTCCCATTTCTTTAGCTCTTTCTTTTACTGCAAGCTTTATTGGTTCCTTTGTTGCAACTAAAATTTTAAAAGCTCTATTCCCACCAATTTGTTTACTATATACATCTAATTCATTTAATGCTTCTTCATTGTACTTATCACTATCTTTGCATGATATAAAAATAGGAATGGCATCTTTTACTGCAATTACATCTAATTCATTTTTTACTATGTTACTTTTATCATTCCATAAGAACATAACACCACTTTTCACTTCATCTATTTCTTTTATTTCTCTAATAATTATATTTGTAGCTATTTCTAGCCATGTTCCACTTTTAAATATAAATGACTTTAAATATTCATTCTTAAAATTAACTTTAATTTCTCCATTAGAAATTTGACTATAATCTACTCCACCCTTTTCTCTTAGTTTTTTAAGTATTTTACTTATCAAATTTTTTTCTTCTTCTAATAAAAGTTGTGCTTTTATAGTAACAGTTTTAGAATCCTCATAATGATGAATGAATATATTGGCATCATATAATTTTTGTTTGTATTTATGCCACAAATCTAAATTTTTATATATTTTTTTTGTTAAATAAATTAAATCTTCTTTATTAGAAAGATCACTTGAATCACTTAAAAGAGTTCCTCCTGATGCCTTTATTATTTTCTCTAATTGCATATCTTCATACTCTTCTTTAATAACCTCTATATCCTTATCAAAAATATATAAATTCTTATTTTTAACATCTATATATATTGATTTTAATGAGCTATCTTTAGATATATTAAATAATGTTAAGGAATTTATTCTACTTCCTCCCGTTAAATTAATTAATATACTTCTATTTTTATTCTCATTTATAATTTGATTTAATAAAGCTATATTTCCTTCTTCTATTAGAACCTTATTAAACTTAACTGTTGAAATATAATTTTTATAATAGTTTTCTACCGTATTTATTAAGTCCATCTTTCCTTTATCATATATGAATAATACTTCCTTTGGATTAAATCTTTTTGTTGCTAATATATTTGCTTCATTGTGGTTATCTAGTTGATTTATTAATATATCTACATTCATACTATTAGCCTTTCTTTTCAAGTTTATATGTTTTTAATTTATCCAAAGGGTAATAATTTTATCCACTTATAAATAACTTACTAAGTAATATTACTCTATTGGTTTCCTATAAAAACCACCAAAAAAAGTTTCCGTTTTTAGTACATTAATAATTATCTTAGGATCAATCTTTTTCATTAAGCTTACAATTTCATTAACTTCATATGATGAAACAACAGTATGGAGAAGCTTCATTTTCTTTTTGCTATATCCACCAACTGCATCAATGCATGAAATACCATGGCGATACTCCTTTATATATTCCTCAATTATTTCTTCATCTTTTTGAGTAGTAATTTGTAAAGTTACACGCTCATAACGATGATGAAAAGTTGATATAGTTTTTGTTGAAATAAATTGGAACAAAATAGAATATCCTGCATATAGCCATCCAAACATGGCTCCAAATATAATTAATATTATAGTATTAAACACAAATACATGTTCCCAAATCGATTTTCCTATTTTATTAGATACAAATAATGCTATAAAGTCTGTCCCACCTGTTGATGCATTTCCTTTCAATGCAAATACAACAGATATTCCATAAGCAAATCCACCAAAAGCCACATTTAATAGTAAATCATCAAATATTGGTGTAAAGTTACAAAGCTTTAAAAGTAAGCTTGTTAAAAATACTTGAGTTAATGAAAAAAAAGTAAACCTTGGACTAATATGCTTATAACAAATAAATGCTACTGGTATATTAAGTGCTACATTTGCAAGTGAAACAGAAATATTCCCCCCATATAAGGAGGCGATCTTATCAATAAGAATAGCTACTCCAGTAAATCCACTTGAAAGTAAATTTGATGGTTGTATAAAAACCTGAATAACATATGCCTGTAACAATGAAGATAAACAAACTGCTACTAATGTTATTATTGCTTTAGTTATTTTATTATCTTTCATCTAATACACTTCCTACTAAGGTAGCTACCTTTGAACTTGAAACAACATCATAATTATTTTCATTAGGAAAATTTGCATATGAATAACTAACACTTTCTGTTGATGTTGTTGGATCACTTATCCACTCCTTACAAGATGAGTGTACTTGATAAATTCCGGTTTCATCCATCAATTTAACTGCATTTTTATCATTTATACCGCTACCTGCGAGAATTTCAATACTATCACCATATTCCTTTTGTAGATGCGCAAGCATTTCTCTCCCATCCCATGCCTTTTCTTTTAATCCACTTGTTAGCACTCTATCAACACCAATTTCAATTAATTCCTTCATAGTTTCATCAGGCTCTTTTACACAATCGAAAGCTCTATGAAAAACAGCTTCACCATTATAATTATGAATTAATTCAACCATATCTTTAGTTAAAGTCTTATTAATTGTAATATCCTCATTTAAAAAACCAAATGCTAAACCATCAGCACCATTTTTCATAAGTATTTCTGCATCTGCAAACATTACTTCAATATCTTCTTTATTATAAAAAAATCCACCACCTCTAGGACGAATCATACAAATAACTTTAAGATTAGTATTTTGTTTTGTCATTTTTAAAGATGCAAGTGATGGTGTTAAGCCTCCTAAATGTAATGCTGAATTTAATTCTATTCTTTTGGCACCACCTTTATAGCTTTCACATGCATCATAATAACTCCCACAGCATATTTCTACGTATTTATTCATATAAGCAACCCCTTTTTTTCAGACTATTTATTTTTTAATGAGGACATTTTTATAAACTATTTTGCAAGCTCATATAAACTTAATGCATATATTTTAGCATTTGTAATTATATCCTCTATACTCATCCATTCATTCGGATTGTGGCCTATTCCTTTTTGCCCTGGAAAACTTGGTCCAAAAGGAACAATGTTAGGCATTATCTTTGCGTAAGTTCCTCCTGTTGTTGTAACGGGAGTACCATCAAATCCTGTTACTTCCTCATAACACGTTTTTAATGTTTCTACTAGAAAACACTCTTTATTAAATTTAACAGGATTGAAATTACTTTCTAATTCAACTTTTAATGTTTTTGCTTTAATATTACATTGATTTATTATTTTGTCAATACCAATACTAGCTGGATAGCTAATTGAAGCTCTAAATATTGCTAAATCTTCTTCTATTTTCAATTGATAATTTCTCATAATTGTTTCACCAAATTCTTTATCATTGACAGCAATCCCTAAATTTTCACCATTACTTTTTGCATTTATAAAATATTGGTTTACAAATTCAAAAAATTCTTCTAATTTCTCTAATGTTGAAGATACTTTGATTACTGCTCTCCCCCTTTCAGCATAAACAACAGGATATTTACAATCTGGTGTAAAACCATATATAGGAGGTACTTCTCGACTTAAGTAATACTTTAAATCCTCAAATCCACTTTCCTCATCACAACCAAATATTATTCTAATTTCCTTACTTAATTCAATTCCTAACTCTTTTAAGGCATATAATCCAAATAAACATGCAAAAATAGGTCCCTTATTATCTAATATTCCTCTTGAATAAATAAATCCATCTTCTTCGTAAGCACTGAATGCTGGATATCTCCACCCATCACCAACTGGAACAACATCTAAATGTCCAATTGCACATACATATTCACTACTTTTTCCATAACGTGCATATCCTAAATAAGAATCCATATTAACACTTTCAAAACCTAATTCATGTGAAATTTCCAAAGCTTTAAGTAGAGCTTCCTTTACCCCTTCACCAAAAGGTGCTTCTTTTATTGCCTCTGATTCAATGCTATTAATTGAAATTATTTCTTTTATTTTTTCAATCATTAATGGAGAAACTTCTTCAACTTTTTTTATTATTTTATCTCTCATGAAATTATCTCCTATTCCTCAATTGGTGCCATACGCGTTTTCATATAATTATCAAGCCATTCTTGAGTTGCTAATTTATGAACAAACTTGCCATTTATATTTTCAATTAAATAAATTTCTGTATCCTTACCTTCCACTACTACTGCAAATGAAAATCCTCCAATATTCGTAGCAACTCCCCATTCACCTTTATTATTCATTGCCACTAAAGATAAATCTCCAGCTTCTCCACGTCTTTTCTTTAATTTTTCATTTAGTTTATTTACTGCTAATTCACAAGCCCTTTGAGGATGTACTCCTTCACTCATTAATCTAACAATCTCATAGGAGATACACCCTTTCATTAGATCTTCACCTAATCCAGTTGCACTAGCACCACCTACCTCACTATCTACATATAACCCTGATCCAATAATTGGAGAATCTCCAACACGCCCTTTTCTTTTCATAAATAATCCACTTGTCGATGTTCCAGAAACCATTTTGCCACTAGCATCTAAACATACCATCCCAACTGTATCATGTCCAATGTATGGTTTAAGTTCTTGCTCTTTAACTTCTTTAACACGTTTTCTATAATGTGCTTTAGCACGATCACTCAACATGTTTTTCCTCTCAAAACCTAATTTATGTGCATATTTCTCCGCTCCCTCTCCAACAAGCACACAATTTACTTTTTCATTACTTAATGAACGTGCAATTGAAATTGGATTAGCAAAATCTTTAATTGCCGCAACAGCACCAATATCAAATGTATCTCCATCCATATAAGCTGCATCTAGTTCAACTTCCATTTCTTCATTTGGAAGCCCTCCATATCCAACTGATTTATAATACGGAAAGTCCTCTACTTCCTTAATTGCTGATTCAATTGCATCTCCTGCACATCCACCTCTTTTTAAAATTTCAGCACCTTTAGTAATCCCTTCAGCAGCCATTCTCCAAGTAGCAATCATACCCCACATAATATTACCTCCAATTCTTATAATTATATATATGTAAATATAAGGAGCTGCCATAAGACAACTCCGTTTTTAGCTTTTATTTTATTACTTATATCAGATTATCTTAAGTTCTTATTTGTAACATATATGATTTTCTAAATCCTTTGTATCCTCACCTTTAAATATAAGTTGTGCAAGTTTACACATATTTCTAAGTGAATCATTTAATCCAAAACCACCCTTTTTAGGTGTTTTAACGATAGAAATCTTATCTTTATATAACTCTATAGTATCCTCATTTTCTTCACTCATTGCTGCAAATGCTTTTATATCTGTTGATGTGCTAATTTCATATGCTACATGAGCACACATTCTTGCATAATCAATATAATTAAATGCAGGTCCACAAATAACAATATCCGGTTTTATCTTATCTACCATTGCACATAACTTACGAGTTACCTCATCTGGATTTGCTAAATATGTGCCATTACCACAGTATAAGCATGCTATTACATGACCATCTACCTCCTTTAAAAAAGGTGACATCATAACTGCAGGACCTATAGGTTCCTTTTTGCCTCCAAGTGGCAACATCTTGTCATCTTTTGTTCCAAGACCAGATTGGATCTGATCAAAAATCATGATAATTTTCATGTTTTCACCTCTTTAGTTTATAAATCATCAAATGATATATCATCAAATGAGAAATCCTCTTCTTGCTCATTTGCATTAGATTCATCTAAAAGATACTGTTTGTCCATCATTTTAATGAATGGCAAGTAAACAAATACTCCTAATACTAGTAATATTATTTGCAGAACCGCCCCTCTCCAATCAGTTGCCAGTAAACCTGAAATAATCGGTGGAGTTGTCCAAGGAATTTGTATTCCGTTACAGTATGGAACTAATCCTACTCTCATAGCAAAATATGATATAACAATATTCATAGTTGGTACTAGCATAAATGGTACTAATATTGTAGGATTTAATACTATTGGTAATCCAAATACAATTGGTTCATTTATTCCAAAAATACCTGGAATTAAAGCTAATTTTCCTAATTCTTTCACACGTTTTGATTTACAGAAGAATAACATGGCAATTAATAATGATAGTGTAGAACCACATCCACCAAATGTTGCAAATAAATCTTGGAATTGTTGAGATATTATATTTGGTATAGGTAGTCCATCTTTTAATGCTTGTAAGTTTTCTGCAGCTAATGTTTGAAGTATTGGATTAAATACTGCACCTACAACCGATCCCCCATTTACTCCAAAAAACCAGAAAAAATGTAGGAAGATATAAGCAGTAATCATGGCTCCTAAAGTATTTCCTAAATTAAGCAATGGAGTCTGTAAAATAACATATATAAAATTAAATGCATTTTGATATGGTGTTAATGCAAACAACCAATTTATTGCACAAAATGTTATCATAACTACACCTGCTGGAATTAACGCAGCAAATGATTTTGTTACAGTTGGTGGAACACCTGCTGGCATTTTAATTATCCAACCTTTTTTATTTACCCATGAATATATATGGACAGCAGCAAATGCGCATATAATTCCTATAAATATTCCTTTAGCACCTGTCCACCCTGTTGGGATACCATTAACAAGGAAAGCTTCTCCTGTTTTACTTAATTCAGCTTTAACTGGAACCTTATATGGCATTAATACAAGCCAACTTACTAAAGCAGTTGCGGCTCCAAAAAGCTTATCAACTTTCATTTTCTCTGAAAATGAATAGGCAATTCCAATAACAGCTAATAATGCCATAACATCAAATGTTGCAGATACTGGTTTTGCTAAAAATCCATCCCATCCTTCACCTAATATATTAGTAAAAAAATCATTCCATCCTGGGATTGGAAAGTTAGCGATTAATAAGAAGAATGAACCAACAATTAGTAATGGAGTAGATATTAAGAAACCATCACGAATTGACATTAAATATTTATTACGTCCTATTTTTTCAGCTAATGGCATTAAAATATTTTCTAATCTTTTTAACATAATTTCTCCCCCTCTTCTTTTAATTTACTTAATTACTTTTTCTTTGCTTTTAAAAGCTGAATAGCTACTTTTAAAACCTTATCGCCTTTCATCATTCCATAATCTTCTGGGTCAATTACTTGAATTGGGATTCCTGTATTCCCATATAGCCTAACTATTTCGTCATATCGATACTTAACTTGAGGTCCAAGTAGAATTATATCTGGATGTTTTTCCTCTATAATTTCTCCAATTTTATTATCTGGAAATGCTTGTACCTCGATTGGTAGGTTATGCTGATCAGCTACCTTTTGCATTAAACTAGCCAACATACTTGTAGACATACCTGCACTGCAAAATAAATAAACCTTTTTCATATTTCTCCTCCTTATTATAAATTTAATACCATTCTTATTTTACCAATTTAAACATTTACATAAACCGAACCATCTTTCCTATCTATTAGGAAATGCTTACATTATTTAGTTTTTCTTCCAAAGCTATAATACGTTTATAATTATCAATCATTTCATTTGCAATAATTTTAAAATTTTCAGCACTCATTAATTGATCTTCAGCATGAACTAATAATAATGAACATACTACGCTTTCGCCCACAGCTTCCTTTTCAATTAATTCAGCATGACCTTTATGACCCTTTGAAAAGTACTCCTGACCATCTTTAATACATTTCTCAGCCATATCAAAATTTCCATACTTTGCTTTCGAAATTGCCTCGATGTAAGAAGACCTCGCCATTCCTACATTTGAGATAATTTTAAAACACGCTAACTCAATTTCATTCATAATATTTCCTCCTTCTACTCTTTCGTTGATATTACTTTTGTTTTAGCAATATAATCATGAAACATAGCATTATCTTTATTAAATAAAGCATATACAATTGATATAATTGTAATTACAGTAAAAATATATATTAATATCTTTTCAATATTTGTATTTATCAATATTCCTAGTAAGCTATAAAGATACCCTGAAATCGGATAAGTTGCCCCCTCTAATAATATAACTCCAATACCTTCCCTAATAAGCATTGTCCTAAAATTAGGATTACTTCCATCTTTATTTACTACTTTAAGCCCTAAAGCTCTTTTACCAATAGTTTTTCCTGGCTGTCTATAAACTGGTAAATAAATCAAATAGTAAAAACTAATAAGTAAGCATATTACAAATACTATTACTGCATAGGGCAACTCAAACATATCCAGTGTTATTTTACTCTCAATCTTCTTTGTAATAATAGAATGAATATATTTTATAGGTATTGCATACAGTAAAACTAAAATTATATGATCTATTAAATAAGCAAATAACCTTTTTGATGGAGAAACTCTAGATTTATTACTAATTTTTAAGTTTTTATTTATTATTGTAGCTTTAACTTCTTTATTCATAATTACCCCATTATTCTTTCTAAAAATTCTTCATAATCCCTAACTTCTAGTAACTCCGAAAATGTTAATTCATCACTAATAGTGCTAGCTAACCATTCTAAAAACATGAATAATAATGATTTATCCTCTTCATTAATTGCAAGTAACATGACAAGTTTCACGTCATATACTCCCCATTTTACTGGGCTCTTTAAAAGTGCTACTGAAATTGTTGATAAATAACTCTGCGATCTTAAATCATGTGGCGTTGCAAACCCATAGAAAAAGGATGTTGGAGACATTTCTTCTCTTTTCAAAACTGACTCTTTAAAATCAATAGGAACAATTTTATGATCTTCTAACTTATTGCACATTTTATTAATAATATCTTTCTCACTTTTTCCATCAAAATTTGTATAGAAAAATTCCTTTTTTATAATATTAGATATTTTGGAGTTAAATTCAATTTGAAACTTCTTTTTATCTAGTTTCTTAATAGCTTGATATATATTCATTTCATCCTCACTACTTATAAACATAGAAATTTGTATTGTCATTATATCTAAAGAATGTTGAAGTGAAGATAATGTTAAAATCAAATCTGGCTGGTAAGATATGACCTCCCCCTCCTCAAAATAGTTTAATATTTTTATAATATCTAACCGTTCACCGAAGTTATCATCTATCTTTTGCTTACATAAAGATGAAAAGGATTGATTGTGTGGTGATATAATTATCACCTTATATTTGCTATTTTTATTCATTCTCTCATTGGCCGCACCTAAATGTAATGCAATAAAACCAGCTTCATTCTCATTAACACTAAAACCTAGACTATCTTCAATCATATGACATGCATATATTCCCATTTCAAAAACTAATGGATACTTACGTTTAATATCTTGTAAAAATACATTATCAATAGAAATTGCATTTTTTGCCCTAGAAACCATTCCTTGAATATGCATTTTTAAACCAACTATTAAATCTGTATCATCCATAAAATCAGTTCCAAAGAACTCTCTTATTTCCCCTAATAAATTTATTACTAATTGTTCTATATCTAATTTTTTCTTATCTAAATTTAATAAATTTGTTGAATAATTCAAACTGTTCTTCCCCATTAATAATAATGTCATTAACTGAATTTCATCTTCTACAAGTTTAATATTTATTTTATCTGATACTCTTTTAAAAAATTCCTTAGAAATTTTATATTCTCTTGATTCATAAAACTCTTTGTCTTTTCTATCTGTTTTTATAAAGTTATATTTCATTATTCTCTCAATACTTATTCCTATATGTATTACAAGCATCGGAAACATGATATCCTTTACAGAAAACTTATATTCATCAAAAACCTCTAAAAGTATATCTTTAACTAGCAACAAATCAAAATTTTTATAAAGTGAAGCAATTCTATTTATATTCAAAAAATTTCCTTTTGTTTCAGCTGCTAACAGATCTTTATACAAAGTCCTTTTACTTCTTTCATCTCCATGTAAGTAAATATAATTTTTTGAACGAATAAGTCTTAGTTTTGGATAGGGTTCTAACATTTTTCGAATACGTTTTAAGTCATTTTCAATTGAATATCCGCTTACATAGATTTGAGATTGCAATATTGTTAAGTTAATCTCATTTTTTTCAAATAACAATTGACGAATCATAAAAACACATCGCTCACTTGGTGTTTGAGGGATTGAATACTTTACTTCAATATTTAACCCATTCAATAAACTTTCATCTATATGGTATCCTTGCCTTTGATTTGATTTGATTAAACCGCTTTGATAATATTTATTAATATTATCAATATCAGAACGAATTGTTCTATCTGATACATTTAATAATCTAGACAACTCTTTTCCCGTAATCCATTCCTTTTGCTCACCTAATATCCTTACAATATTTGTTTGTCTATTATTCATCATTGTTCCCCCCATCTAATACTTATTATAAACTCGGAAAATAATTGTAAAAGCAAAGAAACTTCCTATCTATTAGGAAATTTCTTTGCTTCTATATTAAATATTTCAATTTACTTAGGAAAATTTCCTAAGTAAATTAAAATATGCTTTCATAATTACATAGTAATACTTTATTCTCGGCTAAAAGATTCTTTAGTTTTTCTGATGTGAGAACATTGAGCTCTTCTAACCTTTTTATATTATAAGAACTATTTTCCATTAAAAAGCTATCTGCATAAGCTGGATGTGTCATAACCTCTACTATGTCATATTGTTTTTCTATAATATTTTTAAAGGTTTCTACAGAAACATTTTCGCCATAGAATATTCCTTCAAAAGGTACCACTTTATCATAGTTTATTTTATAATTTAAACCACCTCTTATTGGTAAGTCATATTTATCTACAATTTTTTCAATAACTGGTTTTAAAAATTCTAAAGTATGAACATGATGATGAGAGTCTAAGTGTGTAATATTAACTCCAGCATTTATTACTTTTTCAATTTGTGCACAAAATTCATTATACACCTCATCTAAATCTATTTTATCAAGGTTCTTACACTCTGATAAATTTTTATAAAATTCCCCTTTTTCATTTACTATTGTTTTATGTGTTTTTAATATTGGTTTATACGCACTTAATGTAAGGTGAACTCCACAACCTAGTCCCGGATTTTCCCTAATCAGTTCTACCGCATGATTAAATCCAGGCATTCCTGCCATTAAAGTAGCACTTGTTATAATTCCATTTTTATAAGCTTCAATTATTCCATAATTCACAGCTTTGCTATACCCAAAGTCATCACAATTTACAATCAATCTCATAATATTCCCTCCATTTATTTTAATAATAACTTTATTATATTATAACTTAACTATTAAATCTTCTATTAATAGTTAAAATAACTACTATATTAATACTTATTATATATAACATCATACTTATTTTTTATTATTCTATAATTTAATTCTCATATTATTTATATTTACCGATAACTTAATTTAATGTAGAATTTTAGCATTAAAATAAAAAAAGACCTTGAAAATTTATTATTTTCAAGATCTTTTTGGTACGGCGGAGAGGATTCGAACCCCCGACCAACTGGTTCGTAGCCAGCTACTCTATCCAACTGAGCTACCACCGCATATTGTTTTTTAACAATATTTATATTATCATACCTATTTAAATAAATCAAGCAACTAATTGTTGTATATGTCTGAAAACTCTATTTCTAACATTTGTATTTTTCCACTATTATCTCTCATACAAAAGTCTCTTTCCAAACTTTCTTGTTCATCTCCAATTTCTATTGGTAATGTTATTATGAATTCGCTACCATTTCCTAACTGACTTTTTAATTCTATTTCTCCATTCATGGATCTTACTAAATAATTTACTAAATCTAATCCTATTCCACTACCATAACCATCTTTTTTATCCTTCTTAGAGATTTGATAAAATCTATTAAATATTTTTTCTTGATATTCTTGTGATATTCCTGGACCCTCATCCTTTATAGAAATCCTTATATTATCCTTTATAACAAGCATATTTATATAAACATTTGTGTTGCTATATGAAAATTTAATAGCATTTGATATTAAATTCATTATAATTCTATCTATAGCTTCTGGGTCAACTGACATTATACATTCCTCTTCATTAGTATCAAATATAAGTTGAATATCCTTTTGCTTTGCATACTTATCTATGCAACTTATAGTCCCCTCAACCATAGATATTATATCTATATTCTTTTTATTTAAAACATAATAATTATTTTCTAACTTTGTTGTATCTATTAAATTATTTATTAGCTTTAACATCTTTAAGCTGTTTCTTTTTACCATATTCATATATTCTAATACTTTTTTATCATTAATACATACACTTCCATAATCTATACATTGCATTATACTTAATATTACATTTAAATGCCCTCTAAGGTCATGAGAAATATTAAGCAAAAAATTTTCCTGCCTTCCACTTTTTCCATTTAATTGTGCTATGATACTTATTAATTCTTCTTTTGTAAAATTAAAATCCCCTTCTAATATAATTTCACTTATGTCTCGTTTATTATCTAATAATCCATTTCCCATAAATTCGTTATTAGCCACCATAATAACTCCCTTCATAACAGCTCTAGATTCTTTCCCTTAAAGACCATATAATAAGTTTACCATATACATTTTTTTCCAACAACATTTTTTTATTTTTTTTCGTAAAGTATCCTTTCTTATATAATAACTATTTTAAATAATACTTATAAAATATATTTATACCATTTCTTCTCGTCTAATTCTATTCATCCAAAGTATTAAGTAAATTCCAGCTATCAAAATACTTAAAGAACCTAATGGATAAAATATTTTAATTATTGTTGGTAAAGTCATAGAATATATACATAGCTTAAGTACATCTATATATTTTAAATTTATATTATTAATTTTACTTAATAAAAATCCTACTAATGATAGTATTAATGAATTAAATATATAACTTACATATGTCCCTATAACACTTGCTATAAAAATTATATATTTAAATATCCACATATAGTCTAATGATTTTATTAAACTTTCATTATTTATATTATTTACTAATAACGAAATATCACTATATTTATATTCTGCCTTCTGTCCACTAGTATTAGTATAAATTCCATCTTGCAAAATAACCATGACCATATCTTTGTGTACAATAATATTTCTTATTGTATCTACATCTTCTAATCCTATATTAGTATCAACTAGAATCATAAACTTTCCTGCTTCACTTTTTATAGGAGAGTTTTTGAAATCCAATATACCCTCATTTAATTCAAATTCATATTTTTCATTTTCCATTGTGGTTTTAACTAACTTTTGAAATTTACTTATATTAGAAAAATTAATGCTTCCTAGTATAGATCCCGCAATTAAACTCAATATTATAGAGTATATTACTGCCTGAGAAAACTTCAATATTATCAAGTCATTATATTTTTTAATATTGTATAAACTAATTTTAAATTTATTTATAAAATTTATATTATTTTCTTTCATAATTGCCTCCAATTATTAGTAATTTAACACTTAATAACTATTTTATCATATTTAGTTATTTTTATAAATAGGCGTTATTTTTTATTGAAATTAAATTTTTAAGATTAATTTTTATGATTTTTGTTAATGATTATAGTATATCTTATAAGGAGGTTACTAAATGTATAGTACTAAATCCAAACCCCAAAATAAAATTTCTATTTTTATGATTCTTTCAATTATCATTTTATTTATTTTATTAGGATTTGGAAGCAATATTTACTTAAATTCTGAATATAAAGAAATAACTAATAATTTTTATAAGTCTTTTAATAATTGTGAATTTTCAGAAGCCAAATCCAAATTAGATAATAATAAAATTTTACTAATAAAGAAGAATAAATTAAACTCTGATTTAAATGAGTACTTTACAGATATTGTTGATAAATTATGTACTTCTTTATCTAAAAATGAAATTAGTACTAATCAAGCATTGACTGTTTTATCTGAAATTAAAGGATATAATATCCTTAGCTCATCATTAGATAAGCTAATTTCAGCTCTCGATGATAATGAGTCTGAAGTTATAAATTCAAATAATAATGTAGATAATACTATCTCTTCAAATAATGATTCTAACAATATAAATAAAGAAAATTATTTAAACTTAGGTATTTCAGCTTTTAATTCAAAGGACTATCCAACGGCTATGAAATACTTTAGCCTTATTCCTAAGTCACTAACAAATGATTATCAAATTGCCCAAGAATACATATCTGATTGCAAAACAAATTATAGAGATTACTTAATTGAAAATGCTGATGAATTGACCGCTAATAAATATTATACAAAAGCTATTAATCTTTTATTAGAGTACGATTCAAGCTTATTAACTAAAAGTCAGATAACTGAAATAGAAAATAAAATTAAATCTATTAAACAATTTAGGGAAGAATATCAAGGAGATGATTCAGAGTACACTTCTAATGCAATTCTTCAATCTATAACACTTAATAATGTAAATACTTTATCCATTAATAGTAAAACTAATTATTTTGTCTATTTAAATTTAGAGGAACAAAAAACTTATGTATATAAAGGATCAACTAATGATTGGGATTTAGTTAAAGAATTTTATTGTTCTACGGGACTTCCTGGTAAAGAAACTCCTAAAGGAATATTTGCAGTTACTAATAGAGGCGAATGGTTCTTCTCAGACGAGTTTGGTCAAGGAGGTAAGTATTGGGTTCAATTTATGGGAGATTATTTATTTCACTCTATTCCTTTTGATGAGACCCAATCAGTTATTTTAGATGATACCCTTGGTACTCCAGCTTCTCACGGATGTATAAGATTAGATGTAGAAGATGCTAAATGGCTGTACGATAATATTGCAAATGATACTAAGATAATAATTAATTAATCTATTTAAATATTTTAAAATAAGCCATATAAAAAGAGATATAGTCTCATTTTATATAGCTTATTTTATTTACAATCTTTTTATAAATTCTATATCCTATATAATTAATTTATTTATCAATTATATGATATTATATTTATAATAATATTATTGATTTTAAAGGCAGGATAATAATGAATATATATATTCCAAATGAAGTTAAATTTATTATAGATACTTTTTATAATAATGGTTTTGAGGCATTCATGGTTGGAGGATGCGTTAGAGATTCTCTTTTAAATAATTCACCCAAAGACTATGATATTACTACATCTGCAAAGCCAGAGGATACACTATCTATTTTTGAAAAAACTATTCCTACAGGTATAAACCATGGTACAGTTACTGTGCTTATTAATAATAATTCATATGAAGTTACAACTTATAGAACTGATGGAAATTATTTAGATAATAGACGTCCATCATGCGTCAATTTTGTTACTGATATAAAAGAAGACTTATCTAGAAGAGATTTTACTATAAACGCACTAGCTTATAATAAATCATTTGGGCTTATAGATTATTTTAATGGAATTAATGACATTAGTAAAAAACTTATACGTTGTGTTGGTGATGCAGATAAAAGATTTAAAGAAGATGCCTTAAGAATGCTTCGTGCAATTAGATTTAGTTGTCAATTAAATTTTAAAATTGAAGAAGCAACTTTAAATGCTATTATTAAAAATTCTAAATTAATTAATAATATAAGTAGAGAAAGAATTAGAGATGAGCTTTGTAAGATACTAACTTCTAATAATGCATCTGAAGGTATAAATACGCTTCAAAAAAGCGGGCTTTTAGCTGAAATACTACCTGAAATAAATTCATTAGTTAATTTTAGCCCTCTAAGCATAAATCATAATAGAAATATTTTTGATCATACTCTTAATGTAATTAGCAAAACAAATAATAATCTTATTTTAAGACTTTCAGCTCTTTTACATGATGTAGGAAAATTAAATACCTTAACTCTTCAAGATGATGGTATCTATAGATTTCCAAATCATAATGTTGAAGGCGCTAAAATTTCTAAGGAAATACTAAGAAATTTAAGATTTGATAATTATACTATAAATTCAGTTTCTAAACTTATAGAACACCATCTTGTATTAAAAGTAAATTATATACCAACAAGATATGAAATAAAAAAATTGCTGCTTGAAGTAGGTGAAGATATTATATATCTTTTATTTGATCTTCAAAGTGCTGATATACGTTCCTTAGATAATCCTAAGCCCTTTTTGAAAAAAGTTGATTATATAAAAGATACTGTTTCAGATATACTTAAAAAAAGAGAGCCACTATATATAAGCGATTTAGATATAAATGGTGAAATCTTATTAAAGGAACTTAATTTATATTCAGGAAAAATAGTTGGCGAAATTTTAAAATACCTATTAGAGAAAGTTTTAGAAAATCCATCACTAAATAAAAAAGAAACTCTAATCTTACTATCTAATAATTTCATTAATAAATAAAATTCCCTATAATATAGATAATTAAAATCTATATCATAGGGTTTCACTTTATAATTTTTTAAACATCTATTTTTACTTCCTTATTTAATCCAAATAAATATAAGTAACTTTCCTTTACTTCTTTTCCTGTTATCTTTTCCACAGCATCTTTATAGTACTTAATTTGTATTCTATACTTATCTAAAATTTCACTTTCTTTACCATACTCAACATAATCAGTCTTATAATCCAATAAAACAATTTTATCATCTTCTTCAAATATACAGTCTATTATACCTTGTAGCCTAACTTTCTCATTTCCATATACATCCTTCGATAAAGTATTATCTATATTTAAACTACTAATTTCAGTATAAAAAGGAAGCTCTCTTTTAACTAACTTGCCTTCATTAAATACTTTTAACATTCTTTTTCCTAAATTACTCTTAAAAAAGCTTATAAAACTAATTCTTTGTATAGCTTTTATTTCTTCTTCAGTAAGTAAATTTTTATCTTTCATAGAATATATTTGAGTATCTATTTCTTCTTTTGTATTAACTTTATTTAAATCTAATTTTTGCATTATAAAGTGTGCTATTGTACCTCTTTCCGATGCTGATAAGCCTCTTTTCTCTTGTAAAAACTTTGGTTTTAAAAATTCTTTATCACTAAAAATATTTACTGTAATGATATCATCATCTTCATTGTTATAAAGAGACCTTTTTAAATCAGATACAGAAACATTACTTGGTAATTTTCCTGATAACTCATATTTATATTTGTAGTTTAATCTTCTTTCAATTTCCTTATCTATATAATCTACATCTGAATTGATAAATAAATCTATTTCTTCATTTTCATCCACAGCTACTTCATTTTTTTCCACAGATAATAAATTTTTAGTCCACATCTTAGTCTTCCATGTTGAAAAGTCATTTATTATTGAACAACTATTTGCTCCAATATATTTTCTGAGCTCTTCTCCATCTCTATGCTTACATATAGCCATTCCAATCCAATCTAAATAACTCTTTCCTTTTAATACTTCTGATGCTGGAACGATATCCTCATCTAAAGCAGCTGATGAAACCCATCTTGATATTGATTTTTCTAAGTTTTTAGTTGCTCCTGTAATAATTAATTTTTCCCTAGCTCTTGTAAATGCAACATATAGTATTCTCATTTCTTCTGAAAGAGTCTCAAGTAATATTTTCTTCTTTATTGCTTCCTTAGCTAAGGTATTATATGAATTTCTTCTTTCTAAATCAACATAATCTGGTCCAAATCCAAGATCATCATGATATAGAATAGATTTATTTAAATCCTTTAAGTTAAATTGCTTACCAAAACCACATGTAAATACAACTGGAAACTCTAATCCCTTACTTTTATGAATACTCATTATTCTAACAACATCTTCATTTTCACCAAGTACTTTAGCACTTCCCATATCACCTGATGAATTTCTAAGCTTATTTATAAAGTTAATAAAATTGAATAGTCCCTTAAAGCTAGTTTTCTCAAACTGTCTTGCTCTTTGGAATAATATCTTTAAATTTGCCTGTCTTAGCTTACCATTTGGCATAGCACCAACATAACCATAATAAGCCGTATCCATATAAAGATACCAAATAAACTCATCTATTGGGGTATAGATAGACTTATTTCTCCACTTTCCTAAATTATTTATAAATACTTTGCACTTATTTTTAAGTTCTTCATTTACGTCATATATATTATCAGAGACACCCTTTATTATTTCATAGAAATATTTTTCTCTATCTAATAATCTAATATCTCCAAGTTCTTCTGCACTGAAGCTTACTAAAGGAGATCTTAATACAGAAATCATAGGAACATCTTGCATTGGATTATCTATAACTTTTAATAAAGACATCATTGTTCTTATTTCTATAGTTTCAAAATATCCTGTTCCTGTATCTGCATAAACAGGTATTCCTTCTGACCCAATTTCCTCTAAGAATATTTCTGACCAATTTCTTGTTGCTCTAAGTAATATAACTATATCTTTATATTTTAATGGCCTATATTCTCCGGTTTCTTTATCTAAAACCTTAAATATCTTTCCTGTATTAGACTCTGGATTTAATAATTCCTTTATTCTTCTAGCAACTATCCTTGCCTCTAGTCCTATTGAATCAATATCTTCTTCCTCTTCTACTGACACATCCCCATCATATTCATCTTCTACTTCAGTAGTATATTCTCCTGATTTATCAAGAATATGAAGTTCTATCGGACCCGCAATGATTGTACTTTCATCATTGCTTTCTTTATAGCTAGCTCCAAGATTAAGAGCTTCCTCATCATTATATTCAAGTTCACCTACAGTCTTAGACATTACTTCCTTAAATATATAATTTACTCCACTAATTACTTCTTCTCTACTTCTAAAGTTCTTATATAATTGTATTTTTCTATTTAAATCACCATCTTCTAGTGGATATCTGTTATATTTATCTAAAAACAATTCAGGTTTTGCTTGCCTAAATCTATAAATACTTTGCTTAACATCTCCAACCATAAAAACATTTGGATTTTCTAATGTTTTTCTAGAAACTAAATCTATTATTGCTTCTTGAACATTATTAGAATCTTGATACTCATCAACTAATACTTCATCGAAGTATTCCCTAAATCCATTTGCAACACTAGATGGATTTATATTGTTGTCTTCGTCTCTTTCTATTAATATCTTTAAGCATAAGTGCTCTAAATCATTAAAATCCAGAATATTTCTTTCTCTCTTCTTTTCCTTGAATCTATTTATAAAATCTAAAGTTAAATGACTTATCATTTTCATGTAAGGGTATGAATTTTTTATTCCATTTAAAGCATCTTCTATTGTCATTGAAAAACTATCTTCAATTAGTTTTGATATCTTCTTTTTGATACTGTCCCTTATACTCTTAACTATTTCTAAATTTTCTTCATCAGAAACCTTATCTTTTTTCACAGATTTTAATCTAGAAAAACTTATACTATTAATAGAGGTATAAAGTTCTCTTATTCCTAGGGTTAATGATTCTTCAACCTTCTTAAACATATCTAAATCCTCTAAGA
Organism: Clostridiaceae bacterium AF10-41; assembly: GCA_027686065.1. GTDB lineage: Bacteria > Bacillota > Clostridia > Clostridiales > Clostridiaceae > Clostridium. Next base: position 12,532 of record JAQCTH010000008.1, on the reverse strand, counting down.
AAGTTTCTTCATATGGTTCTAACCCTTCAGTATCTCTTATTATACCTACAGCCTTTTCTAACATTTTAATATATCCAGTTACTTCAATACTTATAGTTTCCTTTAATATATTTATCCATATAGTTTTATTTAACTCCTCTATAGTTTCTATATTAAACTCTTCTGCATTATTAACTAACCACTTTTCTGGCCAAGGTCCACTCATTGAAAATCTATATAAATCAAGTATTATATCCTTTAACCTTTGATCGTCTCTTGACCCACTATATGCTTCTATTAGATTTCTAAACTCTATATTTTCACTTTCATAATAATCCTCAAACATATCATTTATAACTTCTAATTTTAATAATGTATTTTCTGTTTCATCAGCTATTCTAAATGTAGGATCTAAATCTATAACATGATAATAATTTTTTATAACATCCAAGCAGAATGAATGCATTGTTGTTATATTTGCCCTACTTAAGAGAGTTAATTGTCTCTGAAGTACTTTTGAGTTTGGATTCACTTCTAATGCCTTTGATATTGCAGCTGCTATTCTTTCTCTCATTTCTGCTGCTGCTGCAGATGTGAATGTAACAACTAACAATCTATCTATATCAACTGGATTATTTTCATTAGTTATTATTCTTATAATTCTTTCTACTAAAACTGCTGTCTTTCCTGAACCAGCTGCTGCTGCTACAAGTAAGTTACATCCTCTAGTAGTTATTGCCTTAAGCTGATCCTCTGTCCATTTTGTATCGCTCATAATTAGTTATTACCTCCCTTCTCTACCTCATCTTTTATTAGTTTCCAGGCTTCATCATTACTTTTCTTCAATACCACCTTATATTTATTATTTTCTATTGCTGTATCAAATTGGCATACTGATGAATAGTCACAATAACTACAATATGCTGTACTATTATTTTTGCAAGGTTCTATTTTTATTTCACCACTTAACATTTCCTCACATATTTCAGACATCTTATCATTAACATATTTTCTTAATATATCAAATTGTTCTTCAGTTATTACAGAGCTACTTGATGTAAAATTACCATCTTTCTTTATTGCTGCTGGTATTATTAATGAATATGACTCCATATCATTATCCATAGCCTTAACAACATTTATATCCTTAAGAAGTAATCCACTCATCTTTAATTCCTTTAGTATATTATCTTTTATTTCTTCTTCAGTAAGTTGTTTTTTAGATTTTATTATTGGATCATCAATTCTAAAGTATAATATAGCTCCTGGCATAGACTGCTTGTGTAATATATATTTTGAATTTTTTATAAGGGCATCTAAGTAAACCAATAACTGTATTTGGAGACCATAATAAACTTCTGTTAAATTGAATTTTTTAGCTCCTGATTTATAATCAACTATTTTTATATAAGTATTACCATCTAAATCTAAAGTATCAATTCTATCTACTCTTCCAACTAGATATACTGTCTCATTTGATGGTAAATCTATTTTTATTGGCTCTCCATCACTAAATCCTCCAAAGGCAAATTCATTTTTAAAAACTTCAAACTTTCCTTTTCTCATTTGCTCTGATATAACCATAACAGATTTAGTTATAGTTCTCTTAAACCTATCTGCAAAGTACTTATACTTCTTTGTACTATTTAATATTGAGTTTGAGTCACCTTCTAACCTTTTATCAACTAGTTCATTCACTATTAATTTGCATCTTTCTTTATTTAAATCAGACCATGCAATTTTTTCATTTCTAACTGTATTTGTAAAATCATCTAATACATTATGCATGAATGATCCTAAATCTGGAGCAGAAAATTCATATACTTTTCTATCCTTTGCCTTTAATCCATATTGTACATAATAAGAAAAAGGACATTGGGCATACTTTTCTATTCTAGAAACATTAAATATAAGTTTTTTATTTTCTGATTGATATAATCTCTTTATTTTTTCTCTAGGAATTTTTTCAACCAAATTAGTATATGTTAATCCTTTAAACATTGTATTTGATTTATTTTTAAATTCCTCATTACTCTCAAACCATTTAAAAGCTTGTGCCCAATACTCATCCACATTTTCCTTTTCAAATTCCATTCTAAGTGCTGAAATAAGTTCATTAAAGGTAGGTGTAGGAGCTGTTATTTTATTAAACTTATCTCTTCTATCTCTTATATTATAAATTTCACTTTCTTCTACTACATTTGGCAATACCTTTTTTAGTCTTGGAATTATTATAGATGGTCTTAATGATTTACCTTCAAAATCTGCCATAGGGAATGTTATCATTAAATATTCTGAAGGTATAGTTAATGCTGTGTAAACTATAAATTGTTCTTCAAAAGCTCTGCTCTTTGTATCTGAAGCTAATCTTATTCCTATATTCCTTAATAACTCTCTCTCTCTATCACTTATAATTCCTTCTTCTTTATTCGCAGCTGGTATTACACCATCATTTACTCCTATTAAATATAAAGCTTTTACTTCCCTACCTTTAACTCTTGATATATCACCTATATTTACTTGATCTAAAGACATAGGAATTACTCCTATGTCTTTTTCTTCAAAGCCTGATATAAGTATTTTAGTAAATTCCTTTATATCTAATACTTCATCCCCTAAAACCTCTACAACTTGATCTAGAATTTCTATTACCATTTCAGGAACTTGTATATATTCCTTTATCTTATCCTGAAGGCCAAGTGAATTAAATTCTTCTAACCATCTTTCTAAAGTTTTAAATACATTTAGTTCATTTAAAAACTCATATAAATCTGTTGCAAAATCCTTTACCTTATGCTTTCCCTTTAACTTATTATGTAAATTCATTAAAGGATACCTTATTTCTTCCATAATTTCTATAATTACATTTTCTTCTTCTGAAATATTATCTTTATCATAAAGATCTTTAGTCCATTTATACCCCTTTATTCCATTAGCTAGTATATAATTTTCTAATATATCAATATAATCTCTTTCAACATTTACTAATCCACTTTTTAGATATTTAAATACACTTTCATAAGACCAATTACTTGCTAATATTTCAAGAGATGAAATAATAACTACTACTAATGGGTTATTAAGTATTTCTCTTTTTTTATCTATGAAAAATGGTATATTGTATTCATTAAAAATAACTGTAGATATTTTTTCATACTCATCTATATTTCTACAAACAACAGCTATATCTTTAAATCTATAACCATTATCTCTAACCATTCTTAAGATATCCTTCGCCACAACCTCAATCTCATCATAGCTATTATTTGCCTTATATATTCTTACATTATTATCTTTTCCCTTATACTCTTTAAATGGATAAGTAAAAAAGTGTCTTTCTAAATGTTGTAAGTCTTCACTGTTTAAAAATCTATATGAATGTCCCTTATTTAAATTAATTGGCTCTAAGTATGATAAATTTCCTTCTTTCATAATTCTTAATATAGAATTTTCAGTATTTTTTATAGCATCAAATATATCTGTATAATCTACATCTGCACCTCCACTTAAAGAATCGCTACATAAAGTTATATTCACAACCTTTGCTTTCTTTGCAAGTACTTTTATAACCTCTAACTGTTGTGGTGTAAAAGTAGTAAATTCATCTATCCATATTTCTGCATCATCATAAATATTGCAATCCTTTAATCTCTTTGATAAAAAAGTTAATTCATCATCTGAATCGATGAAATTTTTATGAAGAATATTATTAAAGTTATTATATATTAATTTTAAATCATTCATTTTTTTCTTAAGTTCTTCATCATTTATTTCTTCTTCTTTTGAAGTTAATATTTCCGTGGAAATATTATATTTTTTAAATTCTGTTATTATCTTTGATATTATTGATGAGAATCCTTGTTGCTTCACCATTCTATTAAAGTATTGTAACTCCTCACCTTTATCCTTTAATAACTTATAAATAAGCATGTTTCTTCCTGAGTCACTTATTCTAAGCTCCGTTCGTCCACCACACTCTTCTGATACTCTATGAGCCATCCTCTTAAAACTTAATACTTCTCCTCTTAATAAACCTTTTTCGGTTACTATATCAAGGAATTTTTTTTCAGTATCAAAAGTGTACTGCTCTGGTACTATTAAAACTAATTTATTTTGACTATCATAATTTTCTATTTTATTTTTTATTTGCTTAAGGCAAAATCTACTTTTTCCTGTACCTGCCCTTCCAAATATAAATCTTATTCCCATAAACACACTCCTAAAAGTATTCTATATTAAATTATTCCCCTATGTTTTAAATAAATTCTTCTTTAAGTAAACCCATAACTATAGTATCTAAATATTTACCACAAATATAATACTTACTTCTTCTTACACCTTCTTCTTTAAAACCACATTTCTTATAACAGTTTATAGCCCTAATATTTTCCTTTACAACCTCTAGTTCAATTTTATGAACTTTTCTGTTATTAAATAGATACTTACATAACGTCATTATTGAGTCCTTACCGTATCCATTCCCCCAATATCCTTTACCAATAGTTATACCTATTGAATATACATCTCTTGTATAACTATTTTCCTTATAATAAACATAACCTATCAAGTCACTCTCTTTAGTTACTATAACTAATTCTTTTTTATTTGGTTTTGTAAAGTGATGAAACTGACTTCTTATATATTCCTTAGTCATAATTCCTGTAGATAAACCATTATACTTAAGGACTTCTTTATCTGCACAAATATCATATAAAATATCTATATCTTCTCTTACTGGATCTCTTAAATATATATTTTCTCCATATACCATACTGCCATCTCCTACTAAAGTTTATAACATAATTTTAAATTTCATATACTTTAATTATAAATCTATTTTTACAAGCAAAAAAGAGAACAATTAAAAAGAGTTCAATTTTATCATTGAACTCTTTTCTTCTATATAATCTTTATATCTATTCCATAATAATATGAAATAATATTTTTACTTCTGTCATTAAATAGTATATCAACACTTTTACCTTAACACTTACAATTGTAAATATCATATATTCATAGTTTTCTTCAATTAAATTAATTTATACAATCCTTTTTCTAAAATGATTTAAAATCTGTGTACAAATTATTCTATTTACTTTCTAAAATAGCTAATGCTGCTGCCCCTAAAACGCCTGCTTGATTGCCTAGAACAGCTTTTTCTACCTTACAATGATTATAAATTGTTTTTAGACATCTTCTTTCCATTTCCTCTTCTATTTTATCAAATACAATTCTTCCAGCTTCACTTACGCCACCACCAATAACAATTTTATCTGGATCAAATGTATTGGCTAAATTAGCAACAGTTATTCCTAAATAAGATAATGAGTCATTTAATATGTCTTGTGAAACTTTATCTCCCTTTTCTGCCTCTAAAAATACTTCTTTAGCTGTTACTTCATCATAATTATTTAATGATGTTTCCACCTTGCTTTCTACTGCCTCTTTTGCTCTTTTCATAATTGCTGTTCCTGAAGCAACAGCTTCTGCACATCCTGTATTACCACATCCGCATCTAGGACCACCCTTCATTACAGTAGCATGTCCCACTTCTAATGCATTTGATGTACTGCCTCTGAATAAGTTACCATTTATTATAGCTCCTCCACCTATTCCTGTGCTTACAGTAATGAAAACCATATTTTTACTTCCCTTACCTGCTCCAAACATAAATTCACTTAATGTAGCTACATTTGCATCATTATCTAAGTAAGTATCTAATTTATATCTATCTTTTATAGGCTGAACTATATTAAAATTCTTAAATGGTAAATTAGGAGTGTACACTATTAACCCCTTTTCAACATCTAATGGTCCTGGAGAACCTATACCTATTGCTCTAACTTCATTTATATCTGTTCCTTCTAATACATCATCTATTGTTTTTAATAATTTTTCTAAAACTACAGTTTCACCCTTATTAGCTTCCGTTTTAACAGTAACTTCTTTTATTATAGATCCTTCTAAATCAACTAAAGCAGTGTATATTTTGGTTCCACCTAAATCAACACCTATTACATATTTTCTTTCCATTTCAATCCCCCTATATATAACCTTAATTTTATTTCTCTCATCATGATAGACATAGTATATCATTTTCAGAAACTGTTTACAATAATTTAAGCATTTAAATTATTTCAAAATTTTGATTTAAGCTGAATTATCTTTACATTTCTATACTATTTAAAGTTATAATTGCAAGCGATTGCAATTATTAAATTCGTCTTATAGAATCTCTTTCTATTAACTTAGTTTCTATTATATATGAATTTTTACTATTACCTTTTTCCTCTAATTTGTTTATTATAAGCTTTGATGCATAAAATCCTAGCATTTCTGAATTAATATCTACCGATGATAATGCAGGATTTTGATACTCTGCCATTGGTATATTATTAAATCCTACAACTGATACATCCTTTATTTCTAGTTTATTTAAAGCTTCTTGAACTCCAAATGCAAGTAAATCATCTGTTGCTACTATAGCTGTTGGTTTATTTTTTCTTAAAATTATATCTGCAGCATAGCTTCCATTAATTTGTGTAAATTCCTCTGCTTCATAAATCAAATCACCTTTTACTTCTATCCTATTATCTAATAATGCTTGCTTATAACCATTAAACCTATCTTTAGATACATTTAAGTTAGATCTTGCTCCAACAAAAGCTATATTTTTATGTCCGTAGTTTATAAGTATTTGTACTAGATCATACATAGCCCTTACATTATCATTATCCACCCATAATACATTATCAACCTCATCTGGCCTTCCTATAACTACAAATGGAAATTCTATATCATTTAGATACTTTATTGTATCATCATTTTCCTTAGAATTTAATAAACATATTCCATCAACTAAATTGCTATCTATAAACTTTTTGAACCATTCCCTATCATCTTTTCCCTCTTGTTTAAAAGCATACATTATATAGTAGCTTTCTTTTTGAGCATATATACTTATTCCTTTCATAGCCTGAACAAAGAATGGATTTGAAAATATATCTTCTGCTTCTTTTGGTAATATTACTGCCAAAATTCTTGTTTTATTATTAGCAAGACCTCTTGCAATTATATTTGGAGTATAGTTTAACTTCTTTATTGCGTCGTTTACTCTTTCTTTAGTTTTATCACTTATTTTATGGCTATTAGATAATACTCTAGAAACTGTTGATGTTGCAACATTTGCTTCCCTAGCTACATCTTTAATTGTAACTTTCATCTTATCTTCCCCCTAAAAAGTACTTAATAAAATTATAGTATATTTCATATGTAAAATAAATCTATTTCTTAAGTATAAAATTTCTAAAATATTCTTAATTTATCATATTCTAAATTTATATCCTTGTATTTATAAATAAAAAAAAGCACCTAACATTGTTAGATGCTTTCTGGCGGAGAAACCGGGATTTGAACCCGGGCGCCAGTTACCCGACCTACGCCCTTAGCAGGGGCGCCTCTTCAGCCACTTGAGTATTTCTCCATGTGCCTTATTTCAAAAGTTTTATGGCGGAGAGAGTGGGATTTGAACCCACGGTACCCGCAAAGGTACGCCGGTTTTCAAGACCGGTGCCTTAAGCCAGCTCGACCATCTCTCCATCTTCTGTCCTGCGACAAATATTATTATAACAACCACTATATATATTGTCAATTATTATTTTAAATTTTTTAGTATTTTTATGACATAATAATTTTTTAGTAGACTAATTTAATATTTATAATAACTTTTCAATAAAAGTTTATATTTTCTATTAAACTTTTTTACGTTTATAGTGCTATTTAAAATTATAATTATTTTATAAATAATAAAAGCATCTAAAAAATCTTAGATGCTTTTATGGCGGAGAGAGTGGGATTTGAACCCACGGTACCCGCAAAGGTACGCCGGTTTTCAAGACCGGTGCCTTAAGCCAGCTCGACCATCTCTCCATACTTCGTCTAACGACAAATATTATTATAGCAATGACATTATAGATTGTCAATTATAAATTTATATATTTTTATTATATTAATATAATAAAAATATAGGCTAAATCTAATAAATCAGATTTAGCCCTTAAACTCTAAAACTATTTAATTACTTTCATGTTTCCCATGTATGGTTGAAGCGCCGTTGGAATATTAACCGAACCATCTTCATTTAAGTTATTCTCTAAGAATGCTATTAACATTCTTGGTGGTGCAACAACTGTATTATTTAATGTATGGGCAAAATATTTTCCATCCTTAGAATTTACACGAATCTTTAATCGACGAGCTTGTGCATCTCCTAAGTTTGAACAACTTCCTACTTCAAAATATTTCTTTTGTCTTGGTGACCAAGCTTCAACGTCTACTGACTTGACTTTAAGGTCTGCTAAATCTCCAGAACAACATTCTAAAGTTCTAACTGGTATATCTAAAGAACGGAATAAATCTACAGTATTCACCCATAATTTTTCATACCACTCCATACTTTCTTCTGGTTTACATACAACTATCATTTCTTGTTTTTCAAATTGATGTATTCTATAAACGCCTCTTTCTTCTATTCCATGAGCTCCCTTTTCTTTTCTAAAACAAGGAGAATAACTTGTTAATGTTTGTGGTAATGACTCTTCAGGTAATATAGTATCTATATACTTACCTATCATAGAGTGTTCACTTGTTCCAATTAGATACAAATCTTCACCTTCAATTTTATACATCATAGCATCCATCTCCGCAAAACTCATAACACCAGTTACAACCTCACTACGAATCATATATGGAGGAATACAATAAGTAAATCCACGATCTATCATAAAGTCTCTAGCATATGAAATTATTGCTGAATGAAGTCTTGCAACATTCCCCATTAAATAATAAAATCCACTTCCTGCTACCTTTCTGGCACTATCTAAATCTAATCCACTTAACTTTTCCATTATATCTGTGTGATAAGGAACTTCAAAGTTTGGAACCTTTGGCTCCCCAAAACGTTCAACTTCTACATTTCCGCTATCATCTTTACCAATTGGAACACTTTGATCAATTATATTTGGTAGAGTCATCATTATTGTATTAACTCTTTCAGCTAACTCCACTTCCTTAACCTCTAACGCTGCTAAACCTTCTGAATTTTCAGTTACCTTCTTTTTTATTTCTTCTGCTTCTTCCTTTTTTCCTTGAGCCATTAAAGTTCCTATTTGTTTTGAAAGCTTATTTCTATCTGCTCTTAGGGCTTCTGCTTGTTGTTTAGCTTCTCTAAGCCTTTTATCTAGCTCTATCACCTCATCTACTAGTGGAAGTTTGCTATCTTGAAACTTATTTTTTATATTTTTCTTAACTATTTCTGGATTTTCTCTTACAAATTTTAAATCTAACATATGTATACCTCCTAATAAATTATATTTACTAATTTTTTCAATAAAAAAAGAACCTTTCCCCTTAAAGGGACGAAAGATTCCGCGTTGCCACCCTAATTAATAGTATTATAAAAATACTACTCTCTTTAATAAATTTAACGGTTTAAGCCGTACTGCTCATCACAGTCCCTCCAAGGTGGATTCATAACATATTATTATCGATTTACACCAAACATCGACTCTCTTAAAATAAATAGTGCTATTACTAGCCTTTTCAGCAGTTTATTTTTATTTACTCTTAATATATTATAAAAAAATATATATGTCAATATTTTACTAAGTTGATTTATATATATTATTATACATTCTTGTTGTATTTATTCGTTATCTATATCCTTTGTACTTATAATATCAATATTAGTATTTAATATATTCTTACATATTATACTCCCTGATTTTATAGGTATGCTAACATATATTCTAGCTAATACCTTAGATAGTTCTAGCCATAAGCTTTTTTCAACTTCTTTGCTAGATCTAACTGGAACAACTTTATGACGATTATTTCCTTTCACTCTAACTATAGATGTAAATATATCCTTTTCTATATCTTTATCTTGTAAATTATACATCTTTAAACTCCTTTATTCTACTTGAAATAACCTTAGAATTCTTAGAATCATCGACTATATCAGTTATATTTCTATCAAGTTCCCTTGCCAGAATATTTACTATTTTCTCATAGCAATAAGATCCATGGCAACTTCCAAAACCTGATCCAGTCCTTCTTTTTACACCTTCTACTGTTCTAGCACCTAATGGTCTTCTTATACAATCTACAATTTCCCCTTCTGATATATTATTGCATATACATATTATTTTGCCATATCTCTTATCTAAATCTATTATTTCATTTGCTTCTTTTTTCCCAAGTTCTCTAAACTTATAAACCTCTCTTCTTTTATCTATAAAATTTTTTTTCAATGTACAATTTAAATTGTTAGCTATAGTATCACAAAGCATTTTAGCTATTGCTGGTGCAATTGTTATTTTGCCATAATGTGTCCCGGTAACTCTTATATATCCCTTATCTATTTCACTATCATCTATAAGCATTGAATCCTTATTATAAGCTTCTCTAAATAAATTATTTATATTGTTTTTATCTAAACTTCTTAATAGTTTATTTGCATATATTAAATTATCTTCTAAACTTGTTTTTTCTGTACTTTTTATTCCTATTAATGATCCTGTTGTAGTTGTAGGATAACTTATTATAAATGTATTTTTATCTAAGGTTTCTATAATTATTTTATTTAATTTATTTTTATAATTGTCATCAACTAATAAATAACTCATATTTTTAAAATAAGATTCATCACTCACAAATTCTTTATCTTCTACATTTCCATTTCTCCTTATATATATTTCATGTGGAATTGTATTAACAACAACCTTACAAGTAAACTTATTTTTATTTGTAGTTACTCTAAATCCCCTAGCTAAATTTTGTATATTTAAAACTTCTTCTTCTAATCTAAAATTAACACCGTTATCTGATGCAACCTCAGCATATGCTATTGCTAAATCATAAGGAGCAACAATTGCTATATTTTCAGAATATAGCCCTTTTTTTATATCAGAATTTATATTAGGCTCAATATCATATACATCCTTATCATCTATTAAATAAACACCATCTATACCCCTTTTTTTAGCCCTATCATACATTTCCTTAAGCTTTTTAACTCCATTATCGTCACTTACTACCCTTAATGCACCAATTTTTTTAAATGGAACTTTAAATTTCTCACAGGTTTCCTGCATTATTGAATTGCCTATATATTCAAGACCTGCCATAACATCATCTGACGTTTCTGAACCATCATATACGATAGATGTATTTACAAATGAAATATCATCCGCTATATCATAATCTCTTTCTATTAATGCTATATTAAAATTATATTTTGATAGCTCATATGCAACAGAACAACCTATTATTCCTCCACCTAATATAAGAATATCATAATCCATAATTTACCACTCCAATACTTTATAGTAAAAAACCTTTTTCTTTCAATTCCTTTTTTATAGCTTTAATATCTTCTTCACTATCTGCTGCTATTGTATGAAGATGAATTCCATTAGTTAAATTTGAAAGAGGTTTTGCATTTTTTCTCTTAAATTCATTTTCAAATTTATTTAAATCATTTAAATTTTTTATCATTAAATTTCCTCTTATTTCTCCATATAAAGGATGATCTATAATAACATCCTCTATTATTCCCCCATATTTAACTACTATTTCTAATTCATCTATTGTTTTATTACTTTCATGATTAACTGCAATTATAGCCTTTATTTTATTTGTGCTCTTATTATAAATATATCCATCAGGTGTTGCTATTATATTCTTTCCTGCAGCTCTAAGTATTGCTATATCCTTTACTATTATTTGTCTAGTAACATTAAATAATGAAGCAAGCTTAGTACCCTTTATGGCTTTATTTTGTCCAACAAGTAACTTTATAATTTCTTCTCTTCGCTCCATAGATCCCATAAATTCACCTCCATATTAGTTTTTATCATCACAGGCACTTATAATATTAAGAATATCATTATTTTCTATTCTATTTTTATTATGATGATATCTAACCACCTGTAAAAACTCTTTATCATAATTAAACTTTTTTAGAATTTCTTGCCCGATTTTAGGATGATTATAATATATATCTATTTGTTTAATATTATTATATTTTTTTATTTTTCCTTTAGTTGTCTTATCTAATAAAACAACCATTGACTTTTCCATTAAACTTAAAGGCCTTATACTCTTGCCAACATCATGTAGAAGTGCTGCCTTTCCTAATTTATAAATATCTACATCTATATTTAACTCTTTTTTCATTTTTATTGAATCTTTACAAACTCTTATACAATGGTGCTTGTCGTTATGTTTTAATTGATTAAATACTTTAATCTCATCAGAATTTAAAAACTTACTTATATATTCATAATCTATATCTTTAAATAATGAAGTAAATCCCCAAATAAATTGTTTTATCCTGTAAAAAGCCATTTTACTCACCCTTATCTAGTATATATAAAAATAATAACATTATATATTTTTATTAGCAATTATATAGTTTTATAAACGAAAAAAGCTACGAAATAAATCGTAGCTTGGTGGAGGTAAAGGGATTCGAACCCTTGACCCCTTGCGT
>JAQCTH010000079.1 GCA_027686065.1 Clostridiaceae bacterium AF10-41 | reverse complement strand
AGCTATTCATAACTACTATATAAGTAATAATTATTGGAAGAATAGCTTGTAATGGATATAAAATTTGAGACAATAATAGCAATACAATTACAAGCATAAATACAACATTTTTTATAGACTTTATCTTAAGTGCTACTAATAAATCTTTTTTAATTAATTGAAACATTACTTTTCTCCTTATAAAATATATTGAATAATTCTAATCATAAATTAAATGGATCTGTAGAGTTATCTAATCTAGCTGCTCCACCCTTAGAAAAAACATTTCCAATAACAGTATTATTATTTATTCTATATCTAAAAAATGAAACATTATAATTAATATTAATTTTATTTATATCAAAATATTCTTTATCAAAACTCAATCCTTTAGATACTTCAAATGAATATTCTCTTTCTTCATCAGCTTCAAAATAAGGGCTAAAAACATATTCATCTCCTGGCTTATAATTCATCAAGGCTTTTCTATAACCATCATCATACCCTTTGAATACAGGACTCCCGTTGGAACCTCCATAGAAGCTTAAACTTATATCATTAAAATTAGCATAATAATCACTATTGTTCTTTATTTTCACTTTAATCTTATAGGTATCTTCGCCTTCTTCAAATCCAGAATATTTTATTATCGGACCATCACTATTAAAAGCTTCTTCAGTGGAATTAACAAATAATATCTTATTTCCCAAAATAAAGTTAAACCCTAAAATAAAAATAAAGCTAAAAAGAAAAATACTTATACTTACTTTTATAAATTTTTTATTCATTTTAATCTCCTCCTAAGCTAAATCTTTATTTTTATAAATTCTTAAAGAAATATAAAGAGATATTATAAATAACGTTAATCCTATACCAAATATAAGAATCAAGTATACATTCATTGACATAATTTTATAATCATAATTTTTCAAATTAAATATTTTAAAAATTAAAGTCCCTATTTTTCTTGAAAAACTTATAAGTAATGTTTCTTTTCCTGTATTTATAAATTCATAAGCACTAGTATTTTTATAAGTCATATATCCTACAAATATTGTTATAATGGGTGCAGCAATCCTCCCTATTTTATAACCATACTTTAATATAATAGGTATTATAATTGAAAAACTTAATAATATAGTTGCCATGCTAACAGATACATCTTGTAAAACCATTACTCTTGCAGAGCTTAGTATGTTTATTCCATATAATACATAAATCATAATTAATGAAACAAAAAGTATTATTAATGTTAATATATATTTTGAATAAACTATATCTTCTCTTTTATATGAAAGACTTGCCATGAAACCTTCACTTTTATTTAGACTATCATAATAAAAGCTGTTCATCACTACAATAAAGGTACTCATCATTGGAAGTAAAGTTGGAAATATATATGAAAAAGTGGTTAATAAAAATAATCCAAATATAAATGTAATGATTGTAGCTTTCAATGACTTAATTTTCAATCCTACTAATAAATCTTTTTGTATAAGCTTAAACATTATTTTTCACCCTTTACATAGTGAAACATTATATCCTCTAAATTTGGAATACTTACATTGTCACTATCTAACCCTTTTCTATTTATAAATAACCCTTCTGTATAATACTTTGTTTCTTTTATAGAAATAAAATTTAATTTGCTTTCTTCAAGTTCTTCCTTTGATCCTCTGAAAATTCTATATCTTTCTTTTATCCACTCCATATCTTGTGAGAAAATTAACTTTCCTTTGTTAATAAATGTTATATAATCTGCTATTCCATCTAAATCTGAAGTTATATGAGTAGAAATAATAACACTTCTTTTTCCATTTTCTATTTCTTGTTGAAGTAACTTTAATATATCTTTTCTTATAATAGGATCTAGTCCTGCTGTAGGTTCATCTAATATTAAAAGCTTAGCATCATGAGACAATGCATTAGCAATCATAAGCTTTATTGCTTCACCTTTTGATAGTTCTCCAATATATAACTTTTTATGAATTCCAAATCGCCATAAATAAGAATCAAAAAGATTTGAATCAAACTTTGAATAAGCTTTACTGACTATTTTCTTAAAATCTTTAACACTTAAGTGAGAATAAAAATTTAAATTATCAAAAACAAATCCAATATTATCTTTAATATAAATTTCATCTTCAAAAATATCCTTATCAAATATTTTTATTTCCCCACTATCACTTTTAGTTAATCCAAGAAGCATTTTTATTAATGTTGTCTTTCCAGAACCATTAGGCCCGATTACCCCCATTATATAACCTTCTTTTAATTCAAAAGAAATATCTTCTAGTTTAAATTTACCTCTAGTTTTATTTACATTCTCAACCCTAATCATACTACTCTCCTTCATATAACAAATCTATCATGTTATAAATATCTTTCTTTTCTAATTTTATTGCTCTTGCTATTTGCATAATTGCTTCTAACTTTTCTTCTATTTCCTTAAGTTTTTCTTCATAAATAAGCTCCTTATTAAAGTAAGATACATAACATCCCTTTCCCCCAACAGTTTCAATGAATCCTTGACTTTCAAGCTCCTCATAAGCTCTTTTAGTTGTAATCACACTTATATTTAAATCCTTAGCTAAAGACCTTATAGAAGGTAACTTTTCATTTGGCTCTAATCTCCCATTTATAATTTCTTCTTTTATAGAATTAGCTATTTGTTCATATATAGGCAGCTTAGATGAGTTACTAACTATTATTTTCATATTTCACCTCACACAACCGTACTTTCTGTATATGTATACTATATACAGTATATACATAAAAAGTCAATACTTTTTACATTTATTACTAAATATATTCTATATAATTAATAATAAAAATTTTATATTAATTCTTGTCAATCATATACTAATTCCTATTATTTAAAAACTAAAGGAAGCCGCAAAACTAACGCGACTCCCTTTAAAATTCTTATACACTCTTGTTTTATAAATTCTATAGGGTATGCATTCCCATTATCAATTATCATTTACCTATTGCGCTTTTGTAGATTTATCCTACAAACAGTCTCCTTTTCATAATTCAACGAATGTGACATTCTTTCATTTTTTCACTTCTTCTCCATTCTTATGTTCTTCTCCACCATTCCCATAGCCTTATAAAATCCTATTGCCTTTTCATTAAAACTCCAAACACCAAGTTCCAAGCTCTCAGCCCCATTAAACTTTACTAAATCATAAGAATAGTCAAATAACATTCTTCCCAACCCTTCTCTTCTATTACTTTCATCTATACAAATTTCATCTATATAAGCAAAGAACTTATCTTGTAATAAATCTATATTTTTAATCTCTATATACCTTATTATTGTGTATCCTACTATTTTTTTATTTTTAGTTATCACTATGATTTCTACATTATTATCACTTAATAATTCCTTAAAATATGATTTATAAATTGTCTTGTTTACTTCTTTATATACATCTGGCCTATTTTTAATATGAAATGTGTGTAGTTCTTTTGAAATCTTACTTATATATTTATAATCTTCTAATTTAGCATGTCTTATTTCTATCCCAAGACAATCACCTCATAATATTTGTATTACGAATATTATGAGATTGTTACCAATGAATCATATAAATGAAAGTAACAATTTAAGCTTCACTTACTTATACTAATTATAGAAATACTATATTAGGAGTGTATCAATGAATTTTAATGATGATGATTCGATCTTGTATCCAGATGATTCAAGATTTCAACCTCCTCCGTTTGGAAACCTATTTCCTAGCTTTCCAGCAAACAATTCTCCGTTCCCTGGTGGTAGTACTTTAAATATAGGTCCTCCACCAAATTATACGCCAAATAAAAATAGTGCTGAGGTTAAAAAACTTAATTCAGGAACTAATACAAAAAAGGATAATAAATCAAAAGATTCTAAAACTAAAGCTGTAAGTCCTGGCTCTATTAGTTTTTGCTTATTTAAATTTACTTATATTTGGGAAACTAATGGTAGAAATTACTGGGCATTTTTATTAAATGTTGACAGTAAAACTGTTTCTGGCTTTAGATGGTTTAGAGGAACTTGGGTTTATTTCGGAGTTGATTTAAAGAAAATAGATTCATTTATTTGTTATCGAAATGATTCTACAGATGATTCCACAAATGATTCTAGTATTGAACCTGCAGAAATTTCCAATCCTTTTAGAAATACAAAAAAAGAATATTCATCTAATGGTGTAAGAAATATTTATACAAAAGTTTTAACCTCCATAGAAGTTCCTGAAATAAGAGACGACTTCTTAATAAATTACTTAGGTGAAATAGATGGCGAAGAAATAACCGCTAAGATTCCTTGTAGACAAACAAGAATAACTAATTATAGGATAGTTCTTCAATTAACATATCCTGAAGAATTTAATGAACAATTAATAGATAAAATAAATTTATGTGCAAATGATGCTGTTAAAGATGCATCTAGGTACTTAGATGAATTTAGAGATAGTAAAAACTTTTTAACCCCTTTAGAGATATTTAATTCTTCTACTAAACAAATAGGAAAATCTTTAAAAGTATTTTCTAATAACTTTCATATCAAATTAAAAAAACTTAAACTGCCTAGAGAAGTCGTTAAAGAAGTAGACTATACAATTCTTCAAGAAAAAATAGAAGAACCTTGGAGAATACTTTAAATAATGCATAATAGCTTATTTTATATAGTAAATTAAGGGACGCATAGGCGTCCCTTATTAAATAGACTGTATTATTTATTTTGCAAATAAACTTTATAGTTATATGGTAAAAGTTCAATTTCTTTATCTATTAAGATATCCTTTTCTTCTATACACTCTTTAACTTTTAGCCCTTTTATTTCTTCTGGAAATGCTATTTTCTTACTTATACTATCATTATTTAAAACTACGTATAAGACTTCCTTTTCACATTCCTTTTTATACATTATAATATTGTTTCCCTCTTCAATATTCATCCACTGAAAGTTTTCTATTCTAAAGCTTTCATAAGTTTTACGCAATTGTATTAATTTTTTTATAAATAAAAATAACTCCTTATTTTGCTTGGCTTCATCCCAAATCATTGGTTGTCTATTTTTATGCTCTCCACCTGACATACCAACTTCACTGCCATAATAAATACATGGAGAACCTGGGTAGGTAAATAATAACAAGTATGCAAGCTTAGCAACCTCTACCTTTTCATTTACTATACTAAAAAATCGCTCTGTATCATGGCTATCTAGAAGATTAAAAAGATTTTTAGTTAAATGCTTTGGATATCCTACTAATAACTTACTTAGCTCAAATTTAAAGTCATTAGAGCTATATTTAATTTTAGCAGTATTATTTAAGCGAAAATAAGACCAAATAGGAATTGAAAACTCATAATTCATAACTGCATCAAATTGATCACCCTTTAGCCAAGGATATGAATTATCCCAATTTTCACCTAATATATATACATCTGGCTTTATCGACTTCAATCTTTTTCTAAGCTCTCTCCAAAAATCATGAGATACTTCATTTGAAACATCTAATCTCCAGCCATCTATATCATATTTTTCAACCCAATAACATGCAACATTTAAAAGATATTCTCTTGCAATAGGATTACTTGTATTCCACTTTGGCATAGATTGGGTATAAGCAAATGTATAATAATTTAAATCTTCTCTTTCTACTTCTTGTGGTACACCATTTTTCAAATTTCCATTTACTATAGGCTTATCTGGATCTAGTATATAGAAACAATCATAGTATTTAGATTTTTCTCCTTTAATCACCACATCTTGCCAATACGGATGAAAAAATCCACAATGATTAAATACTGCATCTAACATAACCTTAATTCCACGTTTATGAGCTTCTTTAACTAATTTACCAAAAATCTCATTATCACCTAACTCTTTATCAACTTTAAAATAATCTGTGGTATCATACTTATGCTGACTAGGTGATTCAAATATAGGATTTAAATAAATTCCATTAAACCCCGCTTCCTTAATGTAATCAAGTTTTTCTATAATTCCAAGCAAATTCCCTTCTGTACTATTATTTCCTCCATAAAAGCTTTTAGGAAATATTTGATACCAAATAGTATTAGATACCCAATCTGGGGCTATATATAAATCTTCTGCATTTATATATGGATAATTAAAGTAATTAAATAAATCATATAATTTACTTTTATCTTTTGTATAAGGAAGCCTATAATGGCTTCCTAATATATATTTTTCATTTTTATTTTCAATTATAAAACAGTATTTAATTCTCTTCCATTTTATATCGCTAATTTCTGCAAACCAACAATCATGATCCCTTGTAATTTGTTCCTTTACCATTTTAATTTTATATACTGAATCTATATCAAAATCATATACTCCACTTCCATCATTTCTTGGAATCCAATTAAATGGATCTACTGCTAAAAGTTCAATATTATCCACATCATTTTTTGCTGTTTTTATCCTTATATGAAGCTTGTCTGTACTATATGCATATGAAAAGGAACTCTTAGGTTCATGTATAATTGCTGCAAAATTCATAGTAATTCTCCTTTCATTATTCACTTGCTACTAATGCTTCAAAATCACTTTGTGCTTTTTTAGCTCCTTCTTCTGGTGTTAATGTTCCATCAAATACAGCATTTAATACTCCTATCATTGTTGTCCAATAATATGATATTCTTTTTGTGCTTGGCATAGGAACAGAGCTTTTAAACGCTTCAGAATATACCCTTAGTTCTTCATCATCTTTTAATCCTTTTATATTTGATATATCATTTTTTGCAGTAATTCTATAGGATTTATCATATAGGATTTGTGCTGCTTCATCTGAAGCTAAGAATAAAGCTAATAATTCTGCCGCTTTAGGATATTTTGAATAAGATGAAACATATGCATTTTGAACTGCACTAAATGATTTCATTTGTTTTCCATCCATAGTAGGTAGTGTTGTAACACCAAAGTTCACCTTCTCATCTTTTAATGATTTAACTAACCATGGTCCTATTGGATAATAAGCTGTTTTACCATCTTTAAAATTTTGCTCAAGAAGTGACATTGTCTCCATTTTCAAATCTTCTGACTTAATTGGTATATATTTTTTTAATTCTGCAATTTTTTCTAACCCTTTTGTAAATTCTATTGTATTAAATCCTGGATTATCTCCATTCTTTCCATCAGATCCAAATAACTCAAAACCATATAAACTTAAGAAAGGATAAGCAGGATACCCATCTGTTGGAACTGTTAAGTACCAAAACTTATTTGAGCTAGCATCATTATATTTAAGTGCTTCTTCTTCAATTTGCTCCATAGTTTTAGCAGGTTCCCCCTTAATTAATTCTTTATTATACAGTAATGCATATGTTTCAATAGATACTGGAACTCCATAAACCTTTCCCTCATCTGTAACTGTCTTTACAGCAACCTCATTAACTTCATCTTTTATAATGCTTGAAACTTTTTCATCTAATTCTGCTAAAATGCCTGCATCCTTAGCCGTTGTAAATTTATCATGAGCTGCCATAAATACATCAGCGCCATTCCCTGCTGGTCCATCTAACATCATTTTATTAACGGAATCAAGGCCATTTTCTTGAACATTAACTTTTACACCATATTTGGCTTGGAAAGCTTCTGCTATAGCACTTCCAAATTCTGCATCTCCAGATAGTGTCCAAAAGGTAAGTTCTGCTCCTTCTTCTGGTGTAAGATCACCAGTTTCCCTAGGTTTATTATCATCTTCAACTGGAATTTCTTTTTTAGCACATCCACCCATAACACCAATAAACATTGATGATACTACAAGTAAATTAATTATTTTTTTAAATTTCATTTTCATTTCCCTCCAAATTAACTTTTATCAGCTCCTGCTGAAACACCTTGAACTAAATATTTTTGAAAAATAATAAATACTATCGTAATTGGTATAGCTATAAGCATTGCTCCTGCTGCAAAAATTGTGAAATTAACACTCTCCTTTCCATTTATTAATGAAAATAATCCAACTGCCAATGTCTTAGACTTATCACTAGCTAGTAAGATATTAGGCAAAATAAAGTCCATCCATGGAAGCATAAATTGGGATACTGCGCAATAAGTAATAATTGGTTTAGACATAGGAAGTATTATTTTATAAAAAGCTTGGAATTTAGTACATCCATCAATATATGCTGCTTCATCTATTGCAAATGGAACTCCATCTAAATATCCCTTTACTAGCCATGTATTATAGGGGATTGCCCCTACCGAATATACAATTATCATACTAATTGGATTTCCTACTAACCCTAATAATAGAAATAAAGTATATATAGCTGTCATTGATAAAAATGTTGGGAACATAGAAATAATCATAATTGTCATAAGACTTGCTTTTTTGCCCTTAAATTTAAACCTTGACATAATCCAAGAGGTTAGCATTATTAATATTAGTGAAAATATTGTACTAGCAACTGCAATTTTTAATGTATTACAGAACCATAACGCATAATTAGTTTCTGCAAAGAGCCTTCTATAATTATCTAAAGTCAAACTAGCAAAATTAATTTTTGTTAATGGCCCACTTCCTTTTTGAAATGAAGATAATATAATCCATAAAACTGGTACAATTACAACTAAAGACATAACAATAAGCTCTAAATTCACTAAAATTCCTGTTATCTTCTTTCTCATAATATTCCTCCTATAATTCCTTGAAGGATACAGTTCTCCTAAAGTTCCAATAAGAGACAGTACCTATAATAATAAATAGTAAAACGCTCATAACAGCTGCAATATCATACATTTGCTGATTTAATGTTAATTTGTATATCCAAGAAATCAAAATATCCGTATCACCTGCAAACTGCATTTTTTCATTTATAGGCCCTCCTTGAGTAAGGAAATAAATTGCACCAAATGAATTAAAGTTAGCTGCCATACTCATGATCAAGTTTGGAATTGTAGCACGAAATACTAATGGTAAGGTTATTTTCTTAAAAGCTTGAAACTTTCCTGCTCCATCAATATAAGCCGCTTCATAAAGACTTTGATCTAAGTTTGAAAATACACCAAGCATCATAACCATAAACATTGGAAATCCAAGCCATAAATTAACTATTAATACAGTAACTTTAGCTATATAAGGATCAGATAAAAATGGAATATTCTCTGAAATAATTCCTAAATTTAATAACAAACTATTTAGTGGTCCAAATTGTCCATTTAAAAGATTTCTAAATACTAAAAGTGATATCATTTGAGGAATAGCCCAAGGTAATATTAAAATTGTTCTAAAAAATCTCTTGAATTTTACTGATTTATGATTTAAAAATATTGCTTGTATCATTCCCATGAAATATGATGATAATGTACTTATGAGAGTCCAAATAATAGTCCAAAGTAATACTTTAATGAAAGTTTTCGACCAAATAGGAACTGTAAATATTTTTTTGAAATTAGATATTCCAACCCAATCTAATAACTTTCCTGGTGGTAAATGGTCTCTATTATAATTTAGAAATGCTGTTAATACTGAAAATATTATTGGCATAATAACTACAAATAAGAATGCGATTCCTATAGGTATCAGTATCATATAAGGAAAATTTTTATTTTTAACTTTACTGAAATATTCTTTAGAAGTTACATATTCTCCTGTTTCATCAATTTTTTTACCTGTTATATATGCATCTCTAATGTTAAATATATAGATAGCTACAAATAGACTTAAAGTAAATATAGCTATCACACCATTGATTAATAGCATGGTAGAATGATCCCCATACTTTCCTCCTACCTTTTCCCCTAATGTAACTATTCCCCAAAATCCCTTTACAAAAAAACCACCATGAAGTCTAATTGAGAAATCATTTACATGACCCATAAAATACTCAAGCCAATATCCACTAAATAACTCAATGGTTATCATTAATATTTGCAATGCAAAAATAATGAGTCCTTTTAATCTTTGTTTACAAATGAAAAATTGACCACTCCCCCAGAGAAAAACTGATAAGATTAATGACTTTTTTCTTTTCATCCTAATCTTCCTTTCCATTATAATCTAATCAAAAGCATCTTTTGTTAAGTTGATTTTTATTATTACTTATGCGTTTAACCTATTGAAATTATAGCCTTATTAATTAATAATATCAATTGATTTTTCTCTATTTGAACAATTTTAGAAATTTGAACAATTCCCATATTATGTGATTAAAATTTAATTTACTTAACTTTTTTTGTTAAGTAAATTTAAAAATGCTAAAGCTTAGAAATTATAGTTCTAATTAGATATAATGTTTTTTTGTTAATTACTTAAACTTTTATATTAATAAAAAAAGAAAATTGCACTTTTGTTTATTTGTACAATTTTCTTAAATATTTTTATTTATTTTTTTAACGGCTTTATATATGAAACATGATTAATGTTTTTTGTACTTTCAAGTCTCAATAATTTTTCCATAACTTCAACAGCTTTTTCTGCTTTTTCTTTATTACTTACAGTAATCACTTTAGTATCTAATAATAACATAATATCTCTTTCTGAATTTACAACTACGCAAATATTTTTATTATCTATATAATTTTCTACCTGCATACCTAATACTTCTCCAATAACTAAGCCCTTTTTGTCTTTCCGTTCTTTTAAAAACTCTTTTAAATTCTCCTCATATTTATTAATAAATATATCTTTCATAGATATCCTATTTAATATAGTATTTAAAATTCTTTTGTTTGAATAGTCATCCATAACAACATAATATTCTTTGCCTAAGTATTCCTCTGCCATGTCTAAAACTTCATCAAAATCAGTTAGAATCTTGCAAAAAATATCGTCTTCTATATAACCATCTATAAAAATTGCAGGTACATAAAATTGATTAGCAATTTCCTTAAATTTTTCCTTGTCTAAATCTACTATAAACACAGCATCAAGAGATCGCTTTTGTCCTATTGTTACATCTTTTGTCATTTCTTTTGTAGGTAATAAAAGTACATCATATCCTAAAGTATTTAATTTTCTTTGTATTTCCCTTGATAAATCATAATACTGATACAATTTACTCTTTTTATTCTTTGCTTCCATGTTAATTATTATTCCAACCATATAGCTTCTCTTACTAACTAAAGATTTTGCATTCATATTTGGAACGTATTTAAGTTTATTGGCAGCTTCAAATATACGCATCCTAGTTTCATGACTTATATTTTCCTTACTTGAATAATTTAATACATATGAAACAGTAGCAGTTGAAACTCCAGCTTCCATAGCTATATCTTTCATAGTAACTCTTTTTGTAGACATGTGACCACCTCTATTCTACTTACTTATGTGGTTAAGTATAGCATTAGTAAATATTTACTGTCAATTTCTGCAACCTATATAGCTGCTATGAGGTTATATCTATTATGGTGAATATTATATATTAAAAATATAAAAGAGGCATATTTCTATACCTCTAATTTTATTTATAAATATTTTTCTTTTCTTTCATTATACATTGTTATTCCAAGAGTTACCGCTAATCCTCCCCATAAAACAATTGCGCCTAATGCAAAGAATGAAATTGCTATTCCAGTCATTAAAAAGCCTCCTTTTTTCAGCTAATCTAATATATTCTTACTCTTCCACTGCCTTTTACTTATTACTAATGCTAAAATTATTCCAAAGCCAATTATACTCCATCCATATGATAATAATGCTGATAATTCATATCCTCCATAAGGTGTTTTTACTTCTGTAATTATACTTTGCACTAGCATAAATAATAATATAGCTGGTGTTACGAATTTCACACAAATATTCCACCATTTTCCTATTCTGAAGTATGAAATTTTATTTGTATGATTTCTAACTGTGTCAGGACTAGATATCCAGCCTATCAATATTACTTCTAATAATCCAACTACAACTATTCCATAATTATTTATAAAGTTATCTATTATATCTAATAAATATAACCCTGCTCCTGTTGAATATAATATTCCAATCAAAAATCCTATTGTACATATAACTGCAACAACTTTATTTCTTGCCCATCCAAATTTATCTATAAATGGCGCAGATACTGCTTCTATAAGAGAAACTGAGGACGTCACTCCTGCAAATAATAAACATAAGAAGAATAATACCCCTAAAACAACTCCAAGTGTTCCCATTTCTGTAAATACTGCTGGAAATACTACAAATGCAAGACCAACACCACTTGATACAACTTCATTTATAGGAACTCCCTTTGATGTAGCCATAAATCCTAATATAGAAAATACTGCTATAGCCGATAAAAATTCAAATCCACAATTTGCAAAAGCAGTCATAAATGCACTATTATTTATATCTGTTTTCTCTGGTAAATAGCTAGAATAAGTCATCATTATTCCCATAGCTAAACTAAGAGAAAAGAATACTTGTCCATAAGCAGCAATCCATACCTTTGGATCCATAACTTTTGACCAATCTGGTGTAAATAAAGTATTTAATCCTTCTGCAGCTCCTTCTAAGTTTACGGATCTTATTGCTATTATTATCATTATTACTATTAATGTTGGTAAAAGAATTTTATTAGCTTTTTCTATTCCGCCCTTTATTCCTTTATAGCATATAATCCAGTTTATAAACCAAATTACAGCTATTCCTATTAGTATTGGTAAAATAACTCCACTAAATTTAAATGGTGATTCTGTTAATTTTATAAAATCAACATGGAAAAATGTATTTGTATCACTTCCCCATACTTTAGTTAAACTAAATCTTAGATAATTTACTGCCCAACTTAAAATCATAGAGTAATATGTTAATATTATAAATGCATTTATAGTTGGCCACCATCCAAGCCATTCCCACTTTTTATTTACTTTAGCAATTGCAAGTGGTGTTGATCCTTTAAACTTATGTCCTAATCCATATTCTAATATTAATAATGGAATACCAGCTGTAAATATTGCAAAGAAATATGGTATTAAAAATGCTCCTCCTCCATTGGAATATGCTATGTACGGAAATCTCCAAATATTTCCTAACCCTACTGCTGAACCTATTGCAGCAACTATAAATCCTAATTTAGATCCCCATTGTTCTCTATTTTCTTCCATAAAATCGCTCCCTTATAAAGTCATAACTTACGTAATTTATTTATATTTTAATATTTAAATATATAATATATTAAATTATCAATAAAATCAACAATTAATTATTAAAACAATATGCTACTTTTGGCAAATATATCATTTTATCAATTTTATCTAGGGCTAATTAGCATTTTTTAAAAATTCACATCATAAACGGCATAAAAAATAATCATCTCATAATTTAAGATGATTACTTTTTATATTACTTATATTTATTTATTTTTAAATATCTTAATTTTCTATGGAAAACTCCTTATGTAGCTTCCATGTATTATCTACCCATTTAAATATACTTATATTGTCAAAGTAGCAATCAAAATCAAATGGATATTTATTTACATATTCCCATACTTCTTTATATATTGGTGAAACCTTTTTAGAAGTTAATGTAACATGAAAAACTTTCTCTTTCCCATCTTTTTTATTAAACTTAATATAGTCAAAATCACCTAAGATATCTATTAATTTATCATGAAGCACTTTGCCTTCATTAGACATATTAACATTCATATAAATGACTCTATCATCAAAATGATTATATTTATTCATCTTAAATTCTGCCTTTTTTTCATTTTTGCTAAACTTGCATAAGTCATCTTCTAAATCTTTTATACTTTTTTCATATTCAAATGGTGCTTTAATTGTAAAATGTGCAGGAAGCTTTGAAGATTTAGCTTTAAACTTCTCAAAAATATCTTTTCTCATTTTATTATTAAAATCACCAGCTTCCCCCTTTACAACGCAAACTATAACATATCTCATGATTTATCCTCCTTTTATGAAAAAGTGTGTATCTACAATATTTTTTTATTCTAATGCTTTTTTTCTATAGGTAAACATTCAATTCTATACCCAATTTCTTTATTGGCCATTCTATACCCCTCATTTATCATTTCTTCTCTACTCATTTCATTACCTAATAAAGCATCTATAGTTATTTGTAATCTATCTGGAAAATATTTATCAAGCACTCTTTCATCAATATATTCTTGATCTTTTATAGAATAATCATCTAAAATATGTTTTACAGTAAATCCATATTCTTTTAAAGCTCTTCCAACTAATATACTTCTATGACATCTTATAGGATCTTGCATAGCCCCGAGCAATGCAATTCTATATCCCTTATTCCAACCATCCTTTAACCTTTCTATACCTTTAATAAACTCTTCTTCATGAATAACCTTTTCAAAATCAGAATATCCTTCTTCATTATAAGAAATTTTATTAAGCCTTTTTGCTGCAAGTTCCTTAGCCATATAAATATATACAAATCCAGCTTTAGTTAAAGTATATTTTATAGTTTCCTTATCAAATTGAACATTATACTTTGAATAAGGTGTTCCTCTAATATCAACAACAGTATTAATATCATAGTGCCTTAACATATCTATTAACTTCTCAACTGTATAATTTGAATGTCCTATTGTATATATATCCATTAAAACTCACCTCATATAATCGAATTAATAATATAAAGGCGAAGATAACTAGGTATGCTCCATAAGCTAAATAGCTATGCAAAGAAGTACTAGGCTCTGAATATCTACTATGCCAATAGTTTTAGTAGTTCTTCCTCTGTTATTGTATTTAAAGTTTCCCCAGTTAAGGTATCTCCATCTATTATTTTGCTTATTAATTCTTTCTTTTCTTCTTGTAGCTTTATTATTTTTTCTTCAATAGTATCTTTAGATATAAGTTTTATTACCTCAACTATATTTTTTTGTCCAATTCTATGTGCTCTATCTGTGGCTTGATCTTGAACTGCTGGATTCCACCAAGGATCAAAATGCACTACAACACTAGCTGAAGTTAAATTTAATCCAACTCCACCAGCTTTTAAAGAAATTAAGAATATATTTTTATCTCTATTATTAAATTCATTAACTAAATTTATTCTTTCTTTTGCTTTAATACTTCCATCTAAATATAAATAGCTAATATTATCCTCTTTTAATTTATTTCCAATATTCTTTAATACAGATGTAAATTGCGAAAATATAATCACTTTTTTATTTGAATCTATAGTTTCTTGTATTATTTCTTTAACTGCTTTTATCTTTGCACTTTCTTCTTTAAAATCATCTATTAATAAAGATGGATCTAAACAAAGCTGACGTAATTTTGTAAGATAAGATAAAATTACTATTTTACTATCTTTGACTTTTTTATTTTCCTTAAGTTTCTTTTTAATATCTTTCATATATGAATTATAAATTTGTTTTTGAGTAAAAGTCATTGGTATTAAGTATTCTTTTTCTATTTTATCTGGCAATTCATCTAATACATCTTCTTTTAGTCGTCTTAATATAAATGGAGAAATAAGTTCTTTAAGCTCTTTTAAACTTTTATCATCTCCATTTAAAAACTTGCTCTTAAATTTTTCTTCACTATATAAATATCCTGACATTATAAAATCAAATATTGACCATAATTCTAGCAAATTATTTTCTATTGGTGTTCCTGTTAAAGCTAGTTTACAATTGGCTTTTATGGATTTAACTAACTCTGTTATTTTAGATTTTTTATTTTTAATATTTTGTGCTTCATCTATAATACAGAAGTCAAATCTTTTATCTTTATACCAATCAGAATCACTTCTTAAAGTTCCATAGGTAGTTAGAAGTACATCATATTCTTTATAATTTTCTTTAACTTTCTTTCTTTCACTAACACTTCCATGAATTACTCCTACTTTTAGAGTATCTGCAAACTTTTCAAATTCATTTTTCCAATTATACACTACAGAAGTTGGAGTTATTATTAAACTTTTTTTATTCTTGTTTGAAAGTAATAAAGCTATTGTTTGAATGGTTTTACCAAGTCCCATATCATCAGCTAATATTCCACCAAATCCTAAGTTTGCTATTGATTTTAGCCAATTATATCCTTTAATTTGATAATCTCTAAGATTTCCATTTAAATCTTTTGGAATAGCATAGTTTTGTTCTTTATTATTTAAATTATTTATTAAGTCATTTATTTTTTCTTCTCCACTTATAAATGGAATTCTTTTATTTCTTATTTTATTTTCTAAATGCAATAAACTAAACTTATCAACATATATTTCTTCTTTATATACATTATTAAATAAATTTAACTCCTCTATTGTTTTAAAAAATTCGACTACTTCCGTGTCTTTTAAATCTAAAAAGTTACTTTCTTTTGTTTTATAAAAAGAACTTCCACTTTTTATTCTTTCTATTATATACGCTATTTCACTATAATCTACTTTATCTATCTTATAACCAAAATTATAATAATCATCTATTTCTTCT
>JAQCTH010000078.1 GCA_027686065.1 Clostridiaceae bacterium AF10-41 | reverse complement strand
TTACTTATGAAAATGAATATAGAAAATTATGATAATAATGAAAGGATTTATGATATTTATAATAGAATTACAAATAATTATAATTTTAAAAATCGCTTTAATTCACCTACATTATTTTCTACAAGAAAATTAATGATAGGTAAAGATGAAGAATTAAGATGTAATATTCAAAATGATATTTTTGGTGAGTGGAATAGAAGACCTCTTACTATAGAAGATATATATAGTGACATGACTCAAGATTATTTTCTCAAAGATTTATGCATATTTGGAATGATTAATGATTTGTATATTGGTTATGGTCAAATAATATTTAATAGAGATATGTACACCATAGTTAACTTTGGAATAAGAAAGGATTTCCGAGGCATCGGACTAGGAAAATTACTCTTGCATGATATAGTGCTTTATGCTAAAAAATCTGGAATAAAGGAATTAGCTATTAGAGTTGATAGTAGTAATACTGCTGCAATTAATTTATATAAATGGATGGGATTTAAAGAAAATTATAAGATTGTTGTATGGGAAAGAGCATAAAAAATGTATATATAGATGTTTATTTCATAGATATATTTCTAAAAGCTTAAGGAATGAAATTTAGAGATGGGACTGCTTAAATGCAGTCCTTTTAAATTTAAAATATAAACTAATATATTTAATTAAGTTTATTGAAAATAAATTAAAGGAATTTAGCAAATTTTGCTTTAAGTATTTTAAATTTGTTAGATATTTATTATAATGTTAATGGGGAAAATATATTTTTAAAATAGCAAGGAGAATACTTATGAAGGAAGAAGTTAGAGATTTGAAATATTATATAGAAACTTGGGGTTGCCAGATGAATGAGGAAGATTCAGAAAAATTATCTGGTATGCTAAAAAGTGTTGGATATACTAGAACTGAAATTTTAGAAGAAGCGGAAATAATTATATACAATACTTGCTGTGTAAGAGAAAATGCTGAAAATAAGGTATTTGGTAACTTAGGTGAGTTAAAGCATTTAAAAAAGAAAAATCCTGATTTAATAATTGCAGTATGTGGATGTATGATGCAACAAGAAGGTATGGCAGATAAAATTTTAAAGAAATTTCCACATGTTAACATAATATTTGGAACCCACAATGCTTATAAATTCCCAGAATATTTAAATAGAGTTAGAACAGAAGGTGTTCAAGTTAAAGAAATATTCAATAAGGAAACAGAGATTATAGAAGGAGTACCGATAGATAGACAAAGTGATGTTAAAGCTTTTGTTACTATAATGTATGGATGTAATAATTTCTGTACATATTGTGTAGTTCCATATGTAAGAGGAAGAGAAAGAAGCAGAAAATCAGAAGATATTATAAATGAAATAAAGGATTTAGTATCAAAGGGTTATAAAGAAATAACACTTTTAGGCCAAAATGTTAACTCTTATGGAAAAGAATTAGAAGAAGATATAGATTTTGCTAAGCTTCTAAGAAAAATAAATGAAGTTGATGGTATAGAAAGAGTAAGATTTATGACATCTCATCCAAAGGATTTAAATAAAGATGTTATTTTAGCAATAAAGGAATGTGATAAGTTATGTGAACAAATTCACCTTCCTGTTCAAAGTGGATCTGATAAAATACTTAAGAAGATGAACAGACATTATACTAAAGAATACTATTTAGAATTAGTTGATATGATAAAGAAGGAAATTCCTGATGTATCATTAACAACAGATATTATAGTTGGCTTCCCGGGGGAAACTGAAGAAGATTTCTTAGAAACTTTAGATTTAGTTGAAAGAGTTGGATATGATTCTGCATTTACTTTTATATACTCAAGAAGAAATAACACGCCTGCTGATATGATGTTGAATCAAGTTCCTGATATTGATAAGCATCATAGGTTTGATAGACTTATTAAAGCTGTAAATAATGGTGTTATAAGAAGCAATAAAGTATATGAAGGAAAAGTTGTAGAAGTATTAGTAGAAGGTCCTAGTAAAAATGATGAAACTAAATTAACTGGAAGAACAAGAAATGGGAAATTAGTTAATTTTGCAGGAGAAAATATAAAAGCTGGAGACTTAGTAAATGTTAAAGTAGTAAGAGCTCAACCCTTCTCTCTTATTGGTGAAGTATAATAATTATATTTAGGTGCTATCGTATGGTAGCTCCTTTTTTACTCTAAAGGAAATTATATCTTAAAAATTTATAGATAAGGCATTCATGGGTTATAAGTTGTTAAAGTTATTCCCATAGAGTAAAAAAATAGTATAAATTGTGGGTGCAAGATTTTCTAAAGGTAAACTTCATAAATGAACATGTGCCAAAAAAGGTTGACATCTCGGTAAGCTAGCCTTGACTACTTTTTTATCTATATTGAAATAAATTAAATTTAATTTTCATATAATACCAAGAATAATGTTTTAGGAAGTGTATTTATATGAGGGTAAAAAAATCTTTTTTTAATTTAATATTTTGGATAGGACTAGCTATACTATTTAATGTATACATATATCTTTCATTTGGATTAAAGCCAGCAGTTGAATTTTTAGGTGGATATATAATTGAAATGTCTCTTAGCTTAGATAATTTATTCTTGTTTTTAATGGTATTTTCAACTTTTAAAATACCATTAGAGTTTCAAGAGCGAGTTTTGAAATATGGAATATTGGGAGCAATGGTATTAAGGCTTATATTTATAATACTAGGTATAGAAATCATAAATAAATTTCATTTTATAATATATATATTTGGAGTTATATTAATATTTAGTGGTGCTAAAATGATGTTTCATAGCGATAATACTATTGATTTTAGCAAAAACCCAATTATTAGAATTTTTCAAAAAGTTATACCTCTTCATGATAAATTAGAGGGTCATAATTTTTTTATAAAAATAAATAAACGCCTGTATGCTACCCCGTTATTTATAATTTTAATAATAATAGAGAGTTCAGATGTATTATTTGCCTTAGATTCCATTCCTGCAATTTTTTCTATAACTCAAAATCCGCTTATAGTATATACTTCAAATATATTTGCTATTATTTGCTTAAGAAGTATGTATTATATACTTAATAAATTAAATGGAATGTTTAAATTTATGAAATATGGAGTAGCATTAATACTGATGTTTACAGGTTTAAAGCTTCTAATTTTATATTTCAATATTGAGATTTCTGTATCAATTTCAATATTATTAATAATAGTTATTTTACTATTTAGTATCTTATTTTCTCTTATTTTTTCAAATGATGAAGTAAATAAAAATTTGAGAATTAGATAATTAATAAAAATATTTTACTTTTTATATAAAAACCTATTGAAGTTTTGTTACTTTGTTATTATAATAATAAAAAATAGAATATTTAAAAGATAATGATAAGGAAGAGTATTTTAACTAAGCATTAAAGAGAGCTATATTTAGGTGGGAAATTAGTATGATATGTTAAATGAAGCAGCCTTTGAATCGCGTATCGAAAAATAAGAATGTAAATTCTTAATTAGATATTGACGTTTTCTCATGTTATAGAGAATTGAATATTGTATATATTCAAGCTGAGTGAGTAAATTAAATTTTACTTATTAGGGTGGTACCGCGAAACAGTGTCCTTCGTCCCTTTGTGTGGATGAAGGATTTATTTTTTTATATGGAGGTATTTAAAATGGATGAGATTTTAGAAGTATTAGAAAAAAATAGTAGGTATAGTGATGAAGAAATTGCATTAATGACAGGAAAAACAATAGAGGAAGTAAGAGAAGCCATAAGGGACTATGAAGAAAAAAGCATAATAGCAGGATATACGGCTCTTATCAATTGGGAAAATACAGGTAAGGAAACAGTTACAGCCTTAATAGAAGTTAAGATAACCCCTCAAAGAGGTGCTGGATTTGATAAAGTTGCAGAAAGAATATATAAATTTAAGCAAGTTAAAGCATGTTATTTAATGTCTTCAGGTGGATTTGATTTAACTGTAATTGTAGAAGGGAAAACAATGAAAGAGGTAGCTTTATTTGTATCTGAAAAGCTTGCAGTTCAAGAATATGTAACAGGTACTGCTACACATTTTGTACTAAAGAAATATAAAGATCATGGAACTATATTTAAAGAAAGAAAAACTGAAGATAGGGAGGCTATTTTTATATGATTTTAGAAAATATGATATTAGACAATGTTAGGAATATGCCGCCATCAGGTATAAGAAAATATTTTGATTTAATCAATGAAATGGATGATGTTATATCCTTAGGTGTTGGAGAACCTGATTTTGTTACTCCATGGAATGTTATAGAAGCAGGTATTTATTCATTAGAAAAAGGACAAACTCATTATTCCTCTAATGCAGGGTTTATTGAATTAAGAGAAGAAATAGCAAAATATTTAAATCGAAGATTTGATCTAAACTATGATGCATCTAGCGAAATATTAGTAACTGTTGGTGGAAGTGAAGGAATAGATTTAGCATTAAGAGCACTTGTAGGACCTGGAGATGAGGTTATAATTCCAGAGCCTAGTTTTGTAGCATATAAAGGATGCGCGACATTTTGTGGTGCTACACCTAAAATAATTAATTTAAGAGCTGAGGATGAGTTTAAATTAACGCCTAAGCTTTTAGAAGAAGCTATAACTCCTAAAACGAAAGTTATAATAATTCCATTTCCTAATAATCCTACTGGTGCTATTATGACAAAAGACGAGTTAAAAGAAATCGTTGATGTATTAAAAGATAGAGAAATAATAATTTTATCTGATGAAATTTATGCTGAATTATCTTATGATGAA
Organism: Clostridiaceae bacterium AF10-41; assembly: GCA_027686065.1. Taxonomy (GTDB): domain Bacteria; phylum Bacillota; class Clostridia; order Clostridiales; family Clostridiaceae; genus Clostridium. The sequence continues at coordinate 11,940 of JAQCTH010000078.1, read as the reverse complement.
AATCACTTTTCAATTGCTAGTTTCAGTGAAGTAAGAGATAAAACATTAGTTATAAATGGATTTTCTAAAGCTTATGCAATGACTGGTTGGAGATTAGGCTATGTTTGTGGACATAAAATATTAATAGAGGCCTTAAAAAAGATACATCAGTATGCAATAATGTGTTCACCAACAACTGCTCAATATGCAGCTATAGAGGCACTGAAAAATGGTGATGATAGTGTTAAGGAAATGTCTAGAGAATATAATAGAAGAAGACGTATTCTTGTTGAAGGGTTCAGAGAAATGGGATTAGATTGTTTTGAGCCAATGGGAGCATTATATGTCTTTCCTTGTATAAAATCAACAGGAATGAATTCAGATGAATTTTGTGAGAAGTTATTAATGGAAGAAAAGGTTCTAGCAGTTCCAGGTAATGCTTTTGGCGAATGTGGAGAAGGATATATAAGGGCATGTTACGCCTCTTCTACTGAGGACTTGATTGAAGCAATAAAGAGAATAAAAAGATTTGTTAATAGAATTTCTTAATATATTTTGCCATTATAATAGAAATCACAAATAAATAATATAAAATATATAAGAATAATGAAATTTTTCAAAAAAATTTTCAAAAAACAGTTGCAAAAAAAATCAAATAATAATATAATGGTAAAAAATAACTTGAACAACGGCGTTCAATAGAAAGCTTTCTATTGTTCGCCTTTTTTTATAAAAAATTTAAGGGGGAGTACTTTATGCAAAAATATTCAAGAGAAGATATTAAAAAATTAGTAGAAGAAAATGGGGTTAAATTTATTAGATTACAATTTACTGATATTTTTGGAGCATTAAAAAATGTTGCTATAACAGATAGGCAATTAGAAAAGGCTTTAGATGATCAGATAATGTTTGACGGATCATCTATATCCGGATTTGTTAGAATAGAAGAATCAGATATGTATTTAAGACCAAATTTAGATAGCTTTGTAATTTTTCCATGGAGACCACAACAAGGTAAAGTTGCACGTTTAATATGTGATGTATACAGACCTGATGGAACACCATTTGAGGGTGATCCAAGAAATGTTTTGAAAAATGTTTTGAAAGAAGCAGAAGCTTTAGGATATTCAATGAATGTTGGACCTGAATGTGAATTTTTCTTATTAGATACAGATGAATATGGAAATCCTAAATTAAAAACTCAAGATGATGCAGGATATTTTGATTTAAGTCCTTTAGATGCTGGAGAGAATGTTAGAAGAGATATCAGCTTGGTTTTAGAGGATATGGGATTTGAAATAGAAGCTTCACATCATGAAGTTGCAGCTGGACAAAATGAAATAGATTTTAAATATGAAAATGCTTTAACAACTGCTGATAACATAATGACATTTAAGTTAGTAGTTAAATCAATAGCTCAAAGACATGGATTACATGCTACATTTATGCCTAAGCCTTTCTTTGGTATAAATGGTTCAGGAATGCATATAAATATGTCATTAAGCAAAGATGGAAAAAATGCTTTTGTAGATGAAAATGATGAATTGGGATTAAGTGAAACAGCTTATAGTTTCATAGCTGGTTTAATTAAAAATATTAAGGGTATATCAGCAATAACTAATCCACTAGTTAATTCATACAAGAGATTAGTTCCAGGATATGAAGCTCCTGTTTATATAGCTTGGTCTGCAAAAAATAGAAGTCCTTTAATAAGAGTTCCTGCTTCAAGAGGTAATGGTACTAGAATTGAACTTAGATGTCCAGATCCAAGTGCAAATCCGTACTTAGTTCTAGCATGTCTTTTAGCAGCTGGACTTGATGGTATTAAGAATAACTTAGTTCCACCTGCAAGAATAGAAAAAAATATATTTAAAATGACAGCAGAAGAAAGAGATTTAGAAAGTATTGATAATTTACCTGGTAGCTTAGAGGAAGCTATTAAATATATGGAAGAGAGTGAATTAGTAAAGAAAACTCTAGGAGAGCATACTTTCAACAATTATATAAAAGCAAAAAAAGTTGAATGGGATGATTATAGAAGCAAAGTTCATATGTGGGAGCTAGATAACTATTTAAAACAATATTAAATTTTACTTGTAAGGGAGCAATGTAAATGGCAATAGATGTTATAGTTGCACTAAATAATGAAGACATAGGACAAAAAATAAAAGCTGTTTTAATGGGAAGTGGCTATAATGTTTTAACTGTATGCACTTATGGAAATGAACTTATACGTGCTATAAGACAACTATCACCTTCTATAGTTATTAGTGGCTACAAATTTAAAGATATGAATTTAATAGATATATATAATAATATTGGAGAAATGTGTAGTTTTCTTGCAGTAGTAAATGAGCCATATAAATCTTTTGTTCAAGAAGAAACAGATATATTTTGTATATCTAGTCCCATAAATAATTCTATATTAATAAATTCATTAGATATGATTTATCAAAGTGAAAGAAAAGTAAAAAAACTAAAGGAAAAGGTAGATGTACTGGAGACAAAAATTAAAGAAAGAAAAGTCATAGAAAAAGCAAAAGGGTTACTTATGCAGCAAAAAGGATTAACTGAAAATGAAGCATTTCGATATATCCAAAAATGTAGTATGGATCTAGGATTAAAAATGGTTGACTTTTCAAATAAAATTTTATTAGATAAATAATTAAGTTTTATACTAGTTCATATAATTAATTGGACTAGTATAAAACTCTATTTGCCTATAAGTAAATATTGAAAGGAGGATAAAAATGCATAAAGACATAGGACTATATAGAAGTTCATTTGAACATGATGCATGTGGAATAGGAGCAGTAGTAAATATTGATGGGAAAAAAACTCATAAAGCTGTAGAGGATGCTCTAAATATTTTAATTAACTTAGAACATAGGGGTGGAACAGGAGCCGATGGAAAAACTGGTGATGGATCAGGGATATTATTTCAAATTCCACATAGATTTTTTAAAGAGGAACTCCAGAGATTAGGTGTTATATTACCAAAAGAAGAAGAATATGCAGTTGGAATGTTATTTTTACCAGTAGATGAGTTTGATAAAGAAAATTGTATAAGTATTTTTGAAAAACTATGTATAGAGGAAGAACTTAAAATATTAGCATGGAGAGAAGTTCCAATAAATCCGGAGGAGCTAGGGAATCTCGCTATTTCATCAATGCCTTGTTTTAAGCAGGTTATAATTGAAAGATCTTCTGATATTAAAGATACTAAAGAGTTTGAAAGAAGATTATATATATTAAGAAGAAGATTTGAAAAAGAGTTAGTTACTGAAAATGCTTATATTTCTTCACTTTCATGTAAGACAATTGTTTATAAAGGACTACTTTTATCTGGGCAACTTAAAAATTTTTACAAAGATTTATCAAATGCAAAGGTGGAGTCTTCAATAGTAATGGTTCATTCAAGGTATAGCACTAATACTGTTCCTAGTTGGAAAAGGGCGCACCCTAATAGATATATAATTCATAACGGTGAAATAAATACTCTTAGGGGTAATATAAATAGCTTATTTGCAAGAGAAGGGAATCTAAACTCAAAAGTATTTGGTGAGAACTTAAAGAAAGTATTACCTATAATTAATACTGAAGGATCAGACTCTGCAATATTAGATAATACTTTAGAATTTTTAATGATGAATGGAAGAAGTATTGAAGAAGTTATAATGATGCTTATTCCTGAGCCATGGGATAAAAACAACTATATGTCAAAAGATAAAAGAGCATTTTTTGAATATAATGCAACTTTAATGGAACCATGGGATGGACCTGCTGCTATAGTATTTACAGATGGAGATGTAATGGGAGCAACACTAGATAGAAATGGGTTAAGACCTGCAAGATATTATATAACTAAAGAAAATAATTTAATTTTATCTTCAGAGGTTGGTGCTCTTGATATAAAAAATGAAGAAATAATATCTAAAGGAAGATTAACTCCTGGTAAGATACTTTTAGTTGATACTAAAAATAAAAAAATTATAAATGATTCAGAATTAAAAGAAAGATACTATTCAAGATTACCTTATTCAAAATGGATAGAAAATAATATTTTAACACTAGATAAGGTTAAGACATCTTTAGATGATACTATGGTTATCTCTAAGACCACAAGAAATATTTTAATGAAAGCTTTTGATTATAGTTATGATGATTTAAAAAACACAATTCTTCCAATGAGTGAGGATGGACAAGAACCATTAAGTTCAATGGGTATTGATACACCTCTTGCTATTTTATCAAATTCATCACAATTACTTTTTAATTATTTCAAACAATTATTTGCTCAAGTAACAAACCCACCAATAGATGCAATAAGAGAAGAAATCATTACATCTACAACAGTCTATATAGGTTCACAGGGGAATATTTTAGAGGATTCAGAAAAAAATTGCAAACAAATAAAATTATTTTCTCCAATTTTATCAAATGAAGATCTGCTAAAAATAAAGAATATAGATAATAAAAATTTTAAAACTAAAACCATAAGTATCTTATATGGTAAACATAATGGTGAATATGATTTAGAAAAGGCACTTTATAACTTATCAGTAGAAGTTGAAAAGGCATGTCTTGAAGATTACAATGTTTTGATTCTAACAGATCGGGGAGTAAATAGCAAACTAATACCTATTCCGTCTTTATTGGCTCTTTCTTCAGTTCATAATTATCTAATAAGAAAAGGTCTTAGAAGTAAAATAGATATAATAATTGAAAGTGCTGAGCCTAGAGAAATTCATCATTTTGCAACTCTTATATCTTTTGGAGCATCTGCTATAAATCCATATTTAGCTTATGAATGTATAAGAGAATTAAAAGAGGATAATTTATTAAGAAATGATTATGAAATATCAGTAGAGAAATATAATAAGGCTATATTAAAAGGACTCGTAAAAATAATTTCTAAGATGGGTATATCAACAATTCAATCATATAGAGGAGCTCAAATATTTGAAGCTGTTGGAATAGATAATGATGTTATAAAAAAATATTTTACTAATACGGTAAGTAGAATAGAGGGTATTTCTTTAAAAGAAATACAAGAAGAAGTATTAATTAGACATAATAATGCCTTCAAAAAGAGCAATGCAAATTTTGAATTTATATTAGATTCAAAAGGAAGAGACAAATTAAGATCAGGAAAAGAAGAGCATCTATATAATCCGTTAACTATTCACAAACTACAGCAAGCTACAAGAACAGGGAGTTATAGTTGTTTTAAAGAATATTCAAATTTACTAAATAGTGATGAAACTTTTATAACATTAAGAAGCTTAATGGATTTTAAATTTTTAGATAATCCGATACCTTTAAATGAAGTTGAGACAGTAGAATCTATTGTTAAAAGATTTAAGACAGGTGCTATGTCATACGGCTCAATTTCTAAGGAAGCTCATGAAGCTTTAGCTATAGCTATGAATAGAATAGGTGGTAGATCTAATACCGGTGAAGGTGGAGAAGATAGTGATAGATTTGTTATTGATAAAAATGGAGACTTAAGAAAATCATCAATAAAACAAATTGCATCTGGTAGATTTGGAGTTACCTCAGAATATTTAGTTAACGCAGATGAATTGCAGATAAAAATGGCTCAAGGAGCAAAGCCAGGCGAAGGAGGACAGCTACCAGGAAATAAAGTATATCCTTGGATAGCTAAAACAAGAGGTGCAACGACAGGTGTTGGACTTATATCTCCACCACCTCATCATGATATATATTCAATAGAAGATTTAGCTCAACTTATATATGATTTAAAACAGGCTAATCATAAAGCAGATATTTCTGTGAAACTTGTTTCAGAGGCAGGAGTAGGAACAGTAGCTACAGGTGTTGCAAAAGCAGGAGCTACTATAATTTTAATTTCAGGTCATGATGGTGGAACAGGAGCTTCTCCTAAGACGTCAATTCAAAATGCCGGATTGCCATGGGAATTAGGTTTAGCAGAAACACATCAGACATTGATTTTGAATGGATTAAGGGATAGAGTTAGATTAGAAACTGACGGTAAGCTTATGACTGGTAGAGATGTGGCTATAGCTGCATTACTTGGAGCTGAAGAATTTGGGTTTGCAACGGCGCCCCTTATATCCTTAGGTTGTGTTATGATGAGGGTTTGTAATTTGGATAGTTGTCCTGTTGGAATAGCAACTCAAAATAAAGAACTAAGAAAAAGATTTAATGGTAAGCCTGAATATGTAATTAACTTTATGTACTTTATAGCAGAAGAACTAAGAGAATATATGGCTAAATTAGGTTTTAGAACAGTTGAAGAAATGATAGGGCGTTTTGATAGACTAAAACAAAAAGAAAATATTAAAGGTTTTAAAAGAAACAAAGTAAATTTGTCATCGATTTTTGTACAAGATAAAAGATTTTTAACTTTGAAAAATAAATTGGATAAAAATCATATTTATCCAAACATTAAAACTTTAGATAAAAGTTTATTAATTCCTATGGTGGATAAGTATTTTGATGGGAAAAATCCTTTTAGCATAGACATAGATATAATGAACACTGATAGAACACTAGGAACATTACTTGGTTCTGAAATAACTAGAAGATACGGTTATAATACTTTAAAGGATGATTCTATAATATTAAATTGTACTGGAGCTGGCGGACAAAGCATAGGTGCATTCTTACCTAAGGGGATTACAATAAAGGTTACTGGAGATTGTAATGACTATTTAGGTAAAGGATTATCTGGAGGTAAAATAATTGTTAAAAATCCTAAAGATTGCGATATAAAACCTGAAGAAAATATAATAATTGGTAATGTAGCATTATATGGAGCTACTTCTGGAAAAGCTTTTATAAATGGTGTTGCCGGAGAAAGGTTCTGTGTTAGAAATTCTGGAGCAATAGCAGTTGTTGAAGGTGTTGGAGATCATGGTTGTGAATACATGACAGGTGGAGTTGTAGTTCTGCTTGGAGAATGTGGAATAAACTTTGCAGCTGGAATGAGTGGAGGAATTGCATATATATATAATAAAAAAGAAGAGTTCAATACTAATTTAAATAAAGAAATGGTAGAAATAGAAGAATTAAATACTAAAGATTTAAAAAAACTTAAATCTTTAATAGAAGAACATGTTAAAGCTACAGAATCTGAGCTTGGAAGAACCTTAATAGATAATTGGACTAAAGAAAGCCAATATTTTATTAAAGTAGTTCCAAATGATTATAAAAAAATTATTACTTTGATAGATGAAAAAAAGGCTGAAGGTTTAAATAATGAAGATGCTTTACTTGCAGCATTTTATGAAAGGAGTGCTATATAATGGGAAAACCAACTGGATTTTTAGAATTTGAAAGAAAAGTAGGTGTAAATGATTCAGCTAAAGAAAGAATAACTCATTATAAAGAATTTCATAAATTACTTTCAGAGGAGGAACAAGTAAAGCAAGGCGCAAGGTGTATGGATTGTGGTGTACCATTTTGTCAGTCAGGCATCATTATAAATGGTATGGCATCAGGATGCCCTTTAAATAACTTAATACCAGAGTTTAATGATTTAATATATAGACAAAATTGGGATTTAGCATTAAGAAGACTCTTAAAAACAAACCCATTTCCTGAATTCACAGGGAGAGTTTGCCCAGCTCCTTGTGAATCAGCTTGTACAGTATCCATTAATTCTCCTGCTGTAAGTATAAAGGAAAATGAGAGATATATAATAGATAAAGCTTTTAGCGATAAGAAAATAACAGCAAACCCACCTAAATATAGAAACAACAAAAAAGTTGCTGTAATAGGTTCCGGGCCAGCTGGACTTGCAAGTAGTTATCTTTTAAATAAACTTGGATATTATGTAGATGTCTATGAAAGAGAAGATAGAGTTGGTGGACTTTTAATGTATGGAATTCCTAATATGAAGCTGGATAAAGATATATTAATTAGGAGAATTAATTTAATGGAAGAAGAAGGAATTCAATTTTTCACTAAAGCTGATATATGTAAAGATGATAAATTAAGAGAAAAAGTACTAGAAGATTATGAAGCTGTTATTTTAGCAACTGGTGCTACAAAGCCTAGAGACTTAAATGTTCCAGGAAGAAGTTTAAAAGGAATAGAATTTGCTGTAAATTATTTAAAAGAAAATACGAGACAATTATTAGAGAAAAGTAATAAAAATAATAATTTTATTTCGTGTAAGGATAAAAATGTATTAATAATTGGTGGTGGCGATACTGGTACTGATTGCGTAGCAACTTCTATAAGGCAAGGATGTAAATCAGTAATTCAACTAGAAATTACGAATCCTCTTCCGAAAGAAAGACTTTCTAATAATCCATGGCCAGAATGGAGTAGAACATTAAAGGTAGATTATGGACAAGAAGAAGCAATGGAAATTCTAGGGAATGAACCTAGAAGGTATTGTACTAGTGTAAAAGAATTTATTGGTGATGAATTTGATAATGTAAAATATGCTATTACAATAAAAGTTGAATGGATCAAAGAAAAAAATGGTAGGTTCTCTTTCAAAGAAATACCTAATAGTGAAGAGAAAATAAAAGTAGATGTGGTATTGATTGCAATGGGATTTTTAGGAACTGAAGAGTATATAAGTAATAGTTTTAATATTGATTTAGATGATAGAGGTAATATTAAAGCTAAATATGGTAAATTTATAACGAATAAAGAAAAAATATTTGTATGTGGAGATGCTAGAAGAGGTCAATCTTTAGTTGTATGGGCAATAAGAGAAGGATTAGAAGCTGCATTATCTATAGATAAGTATTTACAACTAAAAGACTAATTTTATTTATTTATAGCATTAATAATATTTATAATTAAAAATTTAGTTCATTATAGTAAAAATTTCTTTATTTAAAATTTTAAATTATTCACATACTAATAATGTGAATATCTAAAAAGGAGGTACAAAAGATGATTAAAAAATTATCTGCATTTTTTATTTTAGCAGCAACTATAATAAATTTTTCACATTTTAATATCGTACAAGCTGATGATGTAAAAAATAAAGCCAATGCTTTTAGAGTATCAAGTAATATAAGCATTGACTTAAATAAAGACAAATTTGATGACTTTTGGACTCCGAAAAATGAAGGCTATCTAGATGCATCACAAAAAGAAAAGCTAAATTTTCTAAGAGCAAAAGTTAATAATGGTGATACATTAAATATTTCTGAAAGAAATGAACTAAAAAATATGAAAGCAGAAATAATAAAACTTAAATTAGGTGATGCGAAATTTCAAGAATTACAAAAGCTTATTGAAAAAAGAGAAGGTACTACTGAACTTACATTACCAGAAAGACAAAGGTTATATGAATTAAATAAAGAAGCTAGAGGATAAAATTTGATATTCACAATAAAAAAAGAAAAAGCATTAAATTTTTATTTAATGCTTTTTTTTCTAAAACATTAGTATTTTATATAAAATAATGATAAAATTATAAATAACTTACACGTATATTTTTATGTTTTTTATATTTAATATTTGTTTATTAGAAAGGATTTAGTAATATGGAAAGATATAAGGAAGAATTTATTGACTTTATGATTGAAAGTAATGTATTGAAATTTGGAGATTTTTTAACAAAAAGTGGTAGGAAAACTCCATTTTTTATAAATACAGGCAATTATACTACAGGAATACAATTAAAAAAATTAGGTGAATTTTATGCTAAAGCTATATATGAGCATTTTAAAGAAGATTTAGATGTACTATTTGGACCTGCATATAAAGGTATTCCATTAACAGTAACCACAGCAATTTCTTTAAATGAATTATATAATATTAATGTGAATTATTGCTCAAACAGAAAAGAAATTAAAGATCATGGTGAAGGTGGGATACTTTTAGGTGGATCTATTAAAGATTATACAAAAATTGTAATTGTGGAGGATGTTATGACCGCTGGTACATCTATACATGAAACAGTACCAATCTTAAAATCACAAGGAAATGTAGACATAAGAGGACTTATTATATCAGTAGATAGAATGGAAAAAGGTAAATCTGAAAAATCTGCTCAAGAGGAAATAAAAGAGATTTTTGGTATAAGTACATATTCTATAGTTACAATGAAGGAAATTGTAAGTTACTTATATAATAGAGAAATAAATGGCAAAGTATATATAGATGATAATATGAAGAAGACTATAGATGAATATTATGCTAAATATGGAGTTACTTATAATTTATAAATAAGAAATATATTTTATAGTTTTAATGAGTATTTTATTAAGATAACAAATAATTTTTTAGAATATAATTTAATATAAAATAAAGTTAAAATCCAGTTAATAGATATTTGATATTTGATATTTAAATCAGAATATTTATTAACTGGTTATCTATATTTTTTCTGTTTAATTTATTTATAATGAAGTATTAGAAGAAAGAAATTTTAATGTTTCAAATATTAATGCCGCAATTTCCTTATTGGCAAAACCATAAAAGTTATGCCCTCCAGAATTCAAAGTAAGTAATTTAGAATTTACTTTTAATTGTTGAAGTTTAGAGTACAAATCTAATGAATTTTTATAAGGAACTAATTCATCATTTTTGCTATGTATTATTAAAGTACTTGGAGATTCTTCATTTACATAATTAATAGGACTATAAGCTTCCTTAAAAAAAGGAGTTTCTTTTAATTTTTCAATACCTTCTTTATAAGTATCTTCTACTAATGAAAAATCTAGAGTAGATAACTCAGTTGGCCCGAAAACATCAATAACATATTTAACATGCGAAGGATACTTTGCTAGACTTTCATCTCCTATAAAATCATCCTCTTCTGAATAAGCTGCAAGTAAAGATAAATGAGCTCCTGAAGATATTCCAAGTAATCCAATTTCATCAGTATTGAAATTATATTCTTCTTTATTTTTATAAACCCACCTTATTGCATCTTTCACATCACTTATTGGATTGGATATAGGGGTATCTTCTTTTAATAGTTGATAAGATAAACTTATTATAGTAAATCCCCTTTTATTGAATGCATCTACTATAGGATCTAAGCCTACAGGTATTCCGTTATCTCCATATATCCAACTTCCTCCATGGACATATATAACAACAGGAGAGGATTCATTTGAATTAGTAGATTTATATATGTCTAAAAATACTTCACTAGAGGTACTTTCCTTATATTTTAAATTCATTACATCCATAGAAGTGGATGCATAGTAGTCTGTTAATTCACCTAGTGTAGCAACACTCTTATCTGAATTTTTTAAATCTTTTATAATATCATATGTCAATATAAGTGCACCTTTGAAGTGAAATGCAATAATTATAATAGTTACAAAAAATGTTGAGATAAATATTACTATGTATTTATAAATTTTCTTCAAAAGATCAACCCCTTAATTTCAAGCTATTAGTTATTATAGACAATAAAGTAAAATTATAAATTAAAACTTATTATAATTTTTAGTTTTTATGAATATATTGTATTAAAACTATTAACTTTAAATTAAATGGGGAGGAGTTGCTTTAGATTAGCAACGAAATTTAATATATGGTAAATGATTTTGATAAAGAAAAAAAAATTTTAGACCTATATAATTTTAACTATATATCTGAATTGATTTTGGAATATTCATACGAATATGAACAATTAATAATTGCTGATCATAGTTATGAATGCTTATTAGATATATTTAACTATCTTTTATCTGATTTTCTGCTTAATAAAAAACAAATATTAGTTTTATCAAACACTTATATTAATGCAATTAAAGAAAGTGAGATTATAACGTCTTTAGGAAGTAAAGTTATTCAATTTAAAGAAAACATTGATATTAATACTTGCGTAAAAGAACAAATATTAAGTTTACCACAGTTAACAGGTAAAACACTTATAAGTAAAGTAAATTTACTATCAAGAAATATTGATAAAAATGTCAATATTATAAGAGATATGTTAAGTTTTTTTACTAATAAAAGTGAGAAATCACTGTCTATATTAGAGAA
>JAQCTH010000077.1 GCA_027686065.1 Clostridiaceae bacterium AF10-41 | reverse complement strand
TACAAATTTAGGAAGTGATTAAATGAAAAAAAGAATATTTTTGTTGATATTTTCATTAATATTTTCACTTATATTAGTTGGATGCAAGAAAAATAATAATCAACCTCCAAATTCACAAAATATCATAGATAAAGAAGAATCTAAAGATAATTCTAGTGAAAGCGAAAAATCTAATGATAATTCTAAAGAAAATAAATCAATAACTAATAATAAAGTTAGGTTATTTTATTTTGACTCTTCAAAACTTCAATTATATTATATTGATAAAGAAATTCAAGTTACAGATAAAGCAATAGTGAAAGCTTTAACTAAAGAATTACAAAATTATTCTCCTAATAAAAACTTTATGACCCTTACTAACGAAGTAGAAATTACTTCTGCTAAAATTGATGAAGAAAAAAAACTTTTAACTGTAGTTTTTTCTTCGTCATATGTTAATAAAATGGTTCTTGGTACTTCAACTGAAAGCGGATTGTTAGCTTCATTACTTTCAACTTATGGTTATAATTTAGGTGTTGATAAAGTAGCTATTTACTTTGGTGATGAATTATATACTTCCCTAAGAGGAGAACTTCCTGAAGGTTATTTTAAAGTAGACTATAATTCTGCTATTCAATATTCTAAAACTTCATATGATACTAATAATGAATCTTCTTCTGAAACAAGAAAGACATTAAATTGTAGACTTTACTACTATAATTCTTCTGATGATGTTTTTTATTATATTAATAAACCTATTGAAGTTATAGATGGTGCTCTGGTAACAGCATTAACAAATGAGTTAAAAAATACTCCTGATGAAAATTCATTTAAGTTTGGTGACAGTTTATCTGTTCGTACTGCTAAATTAGATAAAAATAGTAATACATTAACCGTGGATTTATCAAAGTCTTATTATAATATTTTAACTAAAGTTGGCTCTGGAAGTGAATCTGCTGCTTTGAAAACTCTAGCATTAACTTATTCATATAATTATGGAATTGATAAAGTTATAATATTAGTAAATGGAAAACCTTATTCCGGTAGTCATATAAGTTTAGAATCAAATGAATGTATTAATATAGACGTAAGTAATATTAAAGCTTTAAATATCTAATAATATATAATCTTTAATTGTAATTATAAATCACTATTATTTTTTAATTAAAAGTACTATTAGTAAATTTAATTAAAAGCAGCAAGATATAGATTCTATATACCTGCTGCTTTTTGTTTTGAATAATATTTTTTATAAAAAATATTATTCAAAAATATTCTTTGATAAAAATTGATCTTTACTTTTAATAATGTCATTTGAAGTTATTATACTCATTTCTTTAGAATTTATTTTAGGATCACAAATCCTAATACTTTGCTCTCTAATAAGAATATCTAAGTATTGTTTTATCATTAAACCATTCCTTAAATTTAACTTTCTATTATCATGCAGCTCAACTATAACTTTATTTAAAGTTTCTTTAGATTCATTATCTAAAATATATCTTTTACTTTCCAAAATATTTAATGCCATATTAAATAAATCATCTTTTTTATAATCTTCAAAATTTAACATTGATGGAAACCTATAGTTTAATTCTGGATTTAGTTGCATAAGCTTTTTAATATTTTTATTTTTTCCTGATAAAGTTAATACTATTTTGTTACTATTCTTATCTATAAATTTAATTAAGTCTCTAATTATCCTGTTTGATGTATCTTCTAATAAGAATTCAGCAGAATCTATATATACCACTTTACCAATTTGCTTGTTTAAAATATCTTCAAAAGATATCCCATTTTTCATACTGTCTATAATTTCTTCCTTATTTATCTCTATTATATTTTTAGCTTTTACAACACCCATGCTATATAATGTCTCTGATAATATATTTAATACTGTCTTTTTCCCAGTTCCAATTTCTCCAGTAAAAATTATGTTCATATATCTAGTTATATCAGTCGATAATCCTAGTTTTTTGCGTTTTTCTTTAACCCTCATTAATTTATACTGATCTCTTAAAAACTCTTTAGCTTCCTCATTTCCAATTAAATCTTTTAATCTTTCTTCTAAATCAAATTCATTATCATACTGAGAAGTATTGAGTTTTTCTATATCCTTAGATGTTATTAAATTCATTTCATAGACACTTATGTCTTCTTCTGCAATTCTTATACTTTGAACTCTTATCAAGTTCTCAACATAATTTCTAACCATTCTACCATTTCCTGATTGTGCATCGGAATTTTCATATATATCAACAAAACTCTTTTTTAAAGATATATGCCCATTCTTTGATAGCTTGAATCCCTTTGATTCAACTAATCTTATAGACATTTCTAAAAGTTCATTTGGATTATAGTCTTCAAAATTAGTCCATAATGGGAATCTTGATCTAAGCCCTATATTTACATCAAAAAATTCCTCCATCTCTTGCTCATATCCAGCTAAAATAACTATTACTTCTCTTGAATAATCCTCAATTAATTTAAGAAGTGTTTCTATTGCTTCTCTTCCTAAACTATCATTTGCAAGAGTGTACGCTTCATCTATAAACAATACTCCACCTAAAGCTTCTTTAAATTTTTCCTCTGTTTTTTTAGCTGTTTCTCCTAGAATATTAGCGACAAAACTAGATCTATCAGTCTCTACTAGTTGACCTACTTTTAATAATCCCATGCTATTTAGCATTTGAGCAACTAATCTGGCTATACTAGTTTTTCCTGTACCTGGATTACCTGCAAATACCATATTTAAATTTTGCTCTATCTCTGTATTTACTCCAACGGATTTTCTTTTTTCTTGTGCAACTAAAAGCTTATATTGACTTCTTAAAAGATTTTTAACTTCTTCTAATCCTATTATGCCTTTTAACTTTTCTTCTAAATCAAATTTAGCACTAGCTTTAAAATTAAAATCTTCTCTTTCTAAAAGATCTATTTCTCTTTTATTATTATTTAAATATTTTCTTGAAGAATATATAATAGCATTTTCTATTATATTTCTAACAAACCTTGCATTACCTAAATCATTTTTACCTGTAAGTTGATTTCTAGCAAATAAATCTATCAAATCATCTTTTACATTTTTAGCAATTCTATATCCCTTTGCTTTTGCAATTTGCATTGCTATTTCATACATTTCTTCAGGTTTATAATCTTCAAAATTAATTATATTAGGGAACCTAGATTTCAAGCCTTGGTTAAAACTTAAAAACTCTTTCATATCTTTTTCATATCCAGCTAATATAACCGTTAAATTATTCCTATTATCTTCAATTCCTTTTAGCAAAGCATCTACTATTTCTTTTCCAACTTTATCATTTTCACTTTCACATAATGCATATGCTTCATCAATAAATAATACACCGCCTATTGCTGAATTTATTATATCATTTGTTCTTTTAGCTGTTTCATTAATATTTTCTGTTATAAAATCTGCTTTACTAACTTCAATAAATACTCCAGTTGATAATAACCCTAAAGCATTTAAATACTCATAAGTTATTCTAGCTGCATTTGTCTTTCCTGTACCAGCATTTCCTGCAAATATCATATTTAAAGATATCCTTGATGTCCTTAATCCTAGTTTTTCTCTTATCTTTTGAACTTTATAATTATTTTCTATATTTAATAGAAATTCCTTTAATTCCTTAACTCCTATTATAGATTGTAATTTGTATCTAACATCATCTAACGTAGGGGTTGAATACTTATTTAACCTGTATATCTCATTATTAACTTTACAATACAACCTATTATAGTTTATATATATTAGTATCTTTTCTCCATCTTCTATAGATTCTTTTAATATAAAATTTCTTAAAGGATCACTTACTTTATAATATATGTATTCTGTAATATCAAACCCACTATTTTTATTGAAGTTCTTTTGAAGATGCTCACAAACACCAAATGTCTCTTTTTCATTAACACTATCTTTAAATCCTAATAAAACTTGTACTCCAAAATCAGATTCTATCTTTTGTATTTCATTTATTAACTTCTTTCTTATAATTATATTTTTCTCTTTTTGTGTTAGTTCTCTTGTATAAAAAATTTTCTCTCTATTTTTTAACGATAATTGCGAAAACTCATCAAACTCATTTTTATCTTCATAATTATAAATAAATACAAAAAATTTATTATGACAAACAATTTTATTAATTTTATTTTTGTCTTGCAATTTAGCTTCTACTAGAAACTTATTTTTAATTATGTAATCATTATTTAATTGAATGCATGTATTAGGATATATATTTGATAATAACTTCAGTATTTCCTCTGATGCTTTTTCAGTATTTTTAAACATTAATCCATCTGATTTATTATTATCAAGTTTTTCATATAAATCTGTTAAAAAGGCATTGTACCCCATATTAAAATTATAAGATGCTAAATCTATTTCGTCTAAATTTTTATTTTTTATTAATTTCTTTTCATATAATTCCTCAAAGATTGTTTTAATACTTGCCTTCTTAAATGTATTCTTATGTCCTGCTAGAATTAAAATTCCTTTTTCATTATTTTCTAGTTTATTTATAAAATATTCTGATATTTCTTTGAAAAATTCTCTTTGTCCTATAAATTCTTTATTTAATTTCTTTTCTAAATATAATATTAATTCATTTTTATCCATATATACCTCCCATTTATTTTATAATATGTTCTTATTAGACTATTCTATATTATTTTAATCAAAGTTATTGTAACTTAGTCACAAATATAAAAAAGGTCAGATATAAGTTTTCCACAAGTAAAGGAATAAAAAATGCTGTACTATTAAAAGCACAGCTATGTACATTATATAAAATCATCCTTTTTTAATAACTTTAATAATGTAGGATTAAAGTTAAACTCATTTATAAGTGAATAAACTTCCTTTAAAGCTTTATCTTTTTTCTCCATTGAAATTTTAGATTTTGAAGCTCTTATCAAAATATTTTTAGGTGAATGAGCTATATCAATAAATTCTAAGAGTTGTGTCTTATATCCTACCGCTTCTAAAAGATTTCCCCTTACTGCATCAGTCATTAACGCAGCTACCCTTTCTTGAACTATCCCATACTTGGTTAGTATAGGTAATGTATTTGCTTGCATTTGATGATTAAATTCATGCTGGCAACATGGTACTGAAAAAATCATTTTTGCATTCCATTTGATTGCATTATATAAGGCATAATCTGTTGCTGTATCACAGGCATGTAATGTTATTACCATATCAACATTATTTTCATACTTATATCCATTTATATCACCAAGCTCAAAATGTAGATTGTCATACTTATATCTTTTAGCTATTTCATTACATTTTTTAATTACGTCCTCTTTAAGATCCAAACCTATCATTTTCACATTTATATTTTTTATTTCTACAAAATAATAATACAAAACAAATGTTAAATATGATTTTCCACACCCAAAATCTAATATAGTAAGTTCTTTATAATCATTTTTCTTTATTTCATCATCTATTATTTCGATAAACCTATTTATTTGCTTATATTTATCATATTTAGAATTTATAACTTTACCTTCTTTAGTAAAAACCCCTAGGTCTATTAAAGGCTCTATTATCATTCCTTCTTTTAATATATAATTTTTTTCTTTATTATGACTTTTATTAGAAAGTTTAGAATTATCACTTCTTTTCTTTCCTAAAAACACCTTGCCTTTTTTAGATATTTTCAAATCAAAGGAACTTTCATTAGACCATGCTGATAGCTGTTTATATCTTTCATTTGCGATATCAAATAGTTCTTTTTCTAATTCATTAAATTCAATATTTTCATGAAAAACTTGTTTATCAGTAAATTTTTCTATTTGATAATATTTTTTCCCTTTACTATTTTCCTTCAACAAAAAATTTATTTTATTATATTCAACTTCTTTGTTTGCTTTATTACTAATAACTATTTTTATAATTTCTTCTTTTAACATTTCATAAATAGCATTTTTTAAATCTTCCATCTCTAAACAACCCCTTGTTGTATATTACGAATTAAACCTAATGATATGTATTAATGTGAATAATTCTTAATTTAGCAATTTTAAATTATAAATATAAGTTGGCGAAGATAAATAGAATATGTGAAGTAAGCATATAACGAGAAACTAGAAGTACTTGGTGAAGAAAGAACTACTAGGCCTTAGCGTTGTTGATTTGTCTGAGCGCAGCGAGTTAACCCAAACTCTTGGCATAGTGGTTTTTCCAAGCCTAGTACTTCTTTTCGTAACTATTAGCTTACGGAACATATCTAGTTATCATAGACTTTATATTCGCAATTTATAAAAATTCCGTATTTATAACTAAATATTACACAAGAAATTAATAGATAGCAAGATTTTTTCTTATTCTACATATTTACTTCTTAATAGCTCTATTTCTTTTGCGTAACCATCTAATTCATTTGGAGTTTCTAAGAAAAATGGCAAATGTTTTATCTTCGGATGATTTATTATTCTTGTTATAGCTTCTAAACCTAAAGAGCCTTCTCCAATTTTTTCATGTCTATCTTTATGGCTTTTAAATGGATTTTTGCTATCATTTAAATGAATTGCTTTTAATCTATCTAATCCAATTACTGTATCAAACTCTTCTAAAACCTTATCTAACTCATTTACTATATCATACCCTGCATCATAAATATGACAAGTATCTAGGCAAACACCTATTTTTTCTTTTAATTCAACTCTTGATATTATTTCTGCTATTTCTTCAAATGTTCTTCCAACTTCTGAGCCTTTTCCAGCCATAGTTTCTAGCAAAACTGTTGTAGTTTGATCTTTACTTAATACTGTATTAAGTAAATCTACTATATAATTAATTCCTATCTCCACCCCTTGTTTTACATGACTTCCTGGATGAAAGTTATATAAATTATTTGGCATAAGTTCCATTCTATTTAGATCATCAACCATCATTTCCCTTGCAAACTCTCTTGTTCTTTCATCTGCTGAGCATGCATTTAATGTATATGGGGCATGTGCCAAAATAGTTGCAAAATTATTTTCACGTGCAATTTTTAAAAGAGCTTCCATATCATCCATATCTATTTCTTTTGCTTTACCACCTCTTGGATTTCGAGTAAAAAATTGAAAAGTATTTGCTCCAATTTGTAGTGCTTCTTTCCCCATATTTTCAAAACCTTTTGTAGTTGATAAATGACATCCTATATTTAACATAATTACCTCCAAAGTATAGTTTTATTTCAATTTATTAAATTTAATACTCTTTTTATAAAATAGTATTAAATATCTTATTCTTATTTATAAATTATAAGCTAATACTATTAACTATTAGCTTCTGTTAGTTATATAAAATAATACTATAAAATCCTATATTAAATCAAGAATTAATTAATAATATATATTAATTGATAATTATATTTACATATAACTACTTAATTAATTTCTATACTTTATAAAATTATTGGTAAGTAACCATAAATAAAGTGGATAATAGATTGATATGCTCCAATTATAGAGCAGTTTCATTATTTTAACTATCTACTATAATGGGAGCATATCAAATTATCCACTTTTCTACTTAGTTATTATAATATTTATTATATATTCACTAAAGAATATGCCATGTTATTTTTTAACTTCTCTGCAAGATAAATAATAACCTCCACCAGTCACTTTATTTATATTATAAAAGTTATACCAGCACTAAATAGTCCACCTAATATTAAAGAAAATGTACTTATCGCAAGTGATATATTTAATTTTCTATTAGATTTTTCTCTTTCCATTTTAGTAATTTCTAAATTTGCATTAGTTGCATATTGACCACCGTTTTGTCCAGCTCCTTGCATAGAAAGTGCCATTGGATCTCCTGATATAGATGCAAAAATCCCTACAAAAACTAATATAACTCCTTCTATAAATAAAACATTTTCAAAGTTTTTATAAGATGTTACTTTAGTTATTATAAAGCCTATTAACGCTGCTAATCCAAGCCAAACTATACCCCAAAGCAAAGATTTTATGACTAAGCTAATTCTATCATCTTTCATATTAAATACCCCCTTTTTATTATTATATCAAATTCACTCCTCATAGCAAATAATAGGCGTACCCTCTTCAATATTTTCAAAAATAGTTTTTGCTAAATATGATGGAGAATTAACACATCCATGTGTTCCATTTCCCTTATATATTTCTCCTCCAAAAGAATATCTCCAGCTTGCATCATGAATTCCTATATTCCCATTAAAAGGCATCCAATAAGTTACTTTTGCTTCATAATTTGGACCTCTTAAAGTTGCCTCTTTTTGCTTATAATTAAGTGCATATGTTCCAAGTTTAGTAGAATAGCCTTTGCTAGAATCTCCTGTAACTATATCTCCTTGGGTAATTAATTTTCCATTTTTATAAAACCACAAATGTTGATTTGTTATATTTACTTCTACATAAGTATTTCCTATATCATCCTTATCTCTATATAAAGCTTTCTGTGTATATACTGGCTCTTTTTCTAATACCGCTCCAAGTTTTATATTTTCAATTAACAGTTTTGTTTCTCCAATAGAATTAATTTTCCACCCATAATATCCACCTTTAACTTCTACTACTTTTCCTGTAGAGGTTTTAAAGTTTCTTGTTATTCCTACCGTGTTATATTTAGAGCTTAACTCTAATACATAATCTTTTACTGAATTCTCATCAATTTTAACATCTAAGTCATCATCAACGCTAAGCCATTCCTTTATTCTATTACCATCTAAGACTTCATTTTCCCTTTCAAATAAATATGTTATTTTAGTGGAAACATACTTATCTAATATAGCCTTTGTTTCTATTGTCTTATCTGATTTTAAAGTATATTTAGGATTTTCATAACAAGACCTATCATTTAAATTTACTGAGGTTTCTCCATTTAATATACTGACTTTTATAGTTTCATATAACTTATCATTATCTATTTTGTTTCCATAAACTTCTTCTATTAAATCATAAGAACCATTTGAGTATTTAAAATCTACGTTTCTTGGGTCTACTATATCTTTATTTAGGCAATCTAGCTCTTGTATCTTTTTTAGTAATTTATTATTATCATAACCTACTAAATCATTTATATTGTAATATTGTTTTTTAAATAATGATATTCCCCACTTTAAGGAAGCTTGTATTTTTTTTATGCTTAAAATACTATTATTTTCATTGAATTTTAATTCTATGTCTTGTGCTAATATTTCTTCTGTTTTTTCATCTCTTTGTACTATTTTTAACTTATATTCATTTATAGAGTTTTTTAGTATCTCTTGAGCTTCTTCATAAGTTTTTAATGACACATCTATACCATTTATTGTGGTATTAAAAAATAAGTGATTGGCAAAAAATATTGATATAAGTAAATAAATAAGTGTAATAGATGAAGCTGTAATGATACCATATCCTATTATTTTATTTTTTAAAAAATCTTGTATATTAATATTTTTCATGTTTATGTATTCCCCTTATTATACCAATTAAAATTAAAAATAACTTCTTTCTATATTATGATTTGTCTTTTCCTTTTAAAACTTAATTTTCTTAAATTGTTCATGCAAATAATATATTTTATAATAAAAATTGAGAAGTGCTAACTAAGTTTACACTTCTCAATGAGTTATAATTTATATTAATATTAAACTTATAATTCTAGTTATTATCAATTCTATTGATATATTCCTTCATTATATTAGCTGATGAAACAAATTTTTCTCTTTCTTCTTTAGATAGTTCTATATTTAATACTTTTTCTACTCCATTTTTTCCTACTATTGTTGGAACACTTAAATATGTGTTATTTACTCCTAAATAATTCTCTAATAAAGTAGATACTGATAATACTGTTTTCTCATCCTTTAAAAATGCTTCTACTATTCTTGTCAAAACTGCTGCAACTGAGAAGGCAGTAGCTCCCTTCCTATTAATAACTTCATAAGCTGCATTTTTAACATCATCAGCAATAACTTTTTCAGTGGCCTCATCCCATTCAATTTTTAATTGTTCTGAAAAATCTTTTATTGGAATATTTCCAATTGTAAGTGATGACCATGGAACAAATTCGCTATCTCCATGTTCTCCTAATACATATCCTTGGACAATTCTTCCATCAATTCCAAAGTACTTTCCAAGTAAACTTCTTAATCTTGTTGTATCTAAAACAGTTCCTGAACCTATAACTCTCTCTTTTGGGAATCCAGATAACTTATAAGCCATATATGCTAGTATATCCACAGGGTTTGATACAACTAATAATATTGCATTAGGGCTTAATTTTGCTATTGTTGGAACAAAACTTTTAAAAATTTTATAATTCTTATCAACTAAATCTAATCTAGTTTCTCCTGGTTTTTGTGCAACACCAGCTGTTATAATAATTATATCTGAATCCTTAGTATCCTCTAACGATCCTAATATTACATTACAAGGGCTATTTAAAGAACTACCGTGCATTAAGTCAAGAACCTCTCCTAAAGCCTTTTCTTGATTTATATCATTAATAACTATTTCTCTTGCTACTTCCTTTTGTAGTAAGGCAAAGGCAGTAGTGGCTCCAATTGAACCAGCTCCAATTATTGATATCTTACTCATATATAATACTCCTTTATCCTTTATTTTATTTTAACTTATTTATATTATAAACTATTTATTTGGTAATTTATACTCTTTTTAGATAATTTTTATTATTTAATCATCTATTTCAAACAAATCATTTAATATATACTATTGTTATTTACATAATATTTCCAAGGTCTATATTATATTACCTTTAATATTGCTTTAAATAGTTTATGCATAATACATAAAAATAAATCTAGTAACTTTTGCAAAGTTACTAGATTTTCTTAGTTTTATTTAGTTCTTATTACTTCAATTTTATATCCATCTGGATCAGTTACAAAATAATATGAAGGTTTTGTGCCTGGAAGCCCTTTAAATGGGGTGACTTCATATCCTAAAGAAATATGTTTTTCTCTCATACTTTCTAAATCTTCAACTTCAACTGCAATATGACTGAAACCATTCCCTAAATCATATGGTTTTTCTACATCATAATTATAAGTTAACTCTATTTCATATCCACCTTTTTCATTTGATAAATAAACAAGGTTAAATTTATGTTCTGGAAATTCCTTTCTTCTTGTTTCTATTAAATCTAATGCATCTTGATAAAACTTTAATGACTTTTCTAAGTCTTTAACTCTTATACAAGTGTGTAACATTTTAACCGACATACTTATCCTCCTAA
This sequence comes from Clostridiaceae bacterium AF10-41, assembly GCA_027686065.1. Taxonomy (GTDB): domain Bacteria; phylum Bacillota; class Clostridia; order Clostridiales; family Clostridiaceae; genus Clostridium. The sequence continues at coordinate 5,974 of JAQCTH010000077.1, read as the reverse complement.
TTTTATATTTGTATATATAAATTATATTTATATATTGTAATTTTATCAACTAATTAATTTATATATATCCGATATTTAAAGATTTTACCTTTCAATTTACTTTTTTTTCTTTTTATAATAAAATGAAGTTATATGACTTATTGGGTAAATTTACCTTAGAGGGAGGTTCATATGAAACGAAAAAAATTATTTTCCTTTTTATTTTTATTGCTAATTTCAATAAATTTAGTTTCTTGCAAAACTTTAAGTTCAAATAATAATGTAGATAGTAATATCGGAGAAAAAGTGCCTGAAGATACTACTTCCCCTAAAGATATTGAAGATACATCCAAAGAAAATGTTTCTTCCTTTGAGGCCTTTGGAAAAACATATATATCTACAAAGGACTTATCACTTGTTGAGTATGGCACAAATATTTATGATGATCAGCAATCTCTTCATTATACTGCTGGCGAATATAAAGAAATAGATTTTATAAATGATTTATTATATTCATATTTAAATGAGGATAATTCTGTATATGATTATTTAATTTCATATGATAGTACCTCAGAAAAAGGATATATCACAATTACTGAAAAAGATATGGAAAAATTAAAGAAAGATTTAGAATCATTAAGAAGTCAAATGGAACTTTCTAGCGGACAAGAAATGGTTGTTAGATTGGATAGAGTGACTTATGAAGGAATAGATTCTAAAATAAATTCTGGACATAGTTTTAAGATAAGAGTTGCAATTTCAAGAGTAGGTGCAACAATAGTTCCTTGGAACTTCTTTACTGTAAGTGTTTTTGAAGATGGTAATAAACTTGTGGCACATTTGTTTTAAATTGTGAAGCAAAATTTCTAGTACACAGTTCACAAGGCATTGTTCACAGTTGTTGTAATTTTATAGGGAACAGGTGTCAGTTAACAAGTAACAGGAATAAATTTTCATTTGAAAATTTATTCCTGTTACTTTTAATATCCTTTTTCATTTATTCTACGTATTCAAAATGCTTTTCATAATTCTCTAATTTTTCTAATGCCATACTTTTAGGAACTAAAATTTCATTTCTTTTTTTATTAAAATTCTCTTCGTTAAAAGGCCCATATCCTATATTATTTTCAACCGCTATAATCCAAAATTCATAATCTTTCTCTGGAATTGATTCTATATATTTATCCTTCTCCTGTAAATTCGAAAAGTCTTTTTCATCAGCTTTATATGTAGGTATTGATCTTGCAATAATATATTCATCATTGTAATCAAGTTCTATAACTTTTCCCTTTATATTTGAATCTAGAAACCCATCTCCATCAGTTGTCCCAATTACAATCCTATTATTATTAACTTTCCATAATTCATAATTCTGTACTAATTTCATTTTATAATCGGATTTTGGCGAACCTATAACACACCCCTTAATATTTACTATCAATAAAGTTATAATCAAATATTTAATTATTTTTCTCATAATACCATCCTCTAAATATATCTTTTAATTATATAACATTTTTACTTATTTTATATTATTTTCATTTTTTAAATTTATTAGTTTACATTCTTCTAGAAGATTTTGTTTTATTAATTGCCTTGATACTTCAAAATAAATATCTAATTTCTATTAAAAACCACTTCTTATATTATCTATATTTGCCACTTTATAATTTCGCTATAATCATTGAGAAATAGTACCTTATATTCATTGTGACATAAAAGATTTTACTCCTTTATGTCACAATGAATATATTCTTCAACCTTATCCCAGTGAACTACAAACCCCTGTCCCTTTGAGCAGAAAATAGAACTTGATGAATATTCTATATCTGCATTTTTATCATATCCTATTTTCTCAATTGCTTCTTCTGTGTTATGACATACATCATATCCATCAAATATTAAACTTACACTACCTTTGCCTTTAGTAAATGTAAGTATTTCTGATCTATAATCCATAAAGGTAGATACTGGTCCTCTTCCTGTTATAGAAACTTTATTTAGTTTTGTTTCTGGTGGATCAAATTCTCCATTTAACCTTTGAATATCAGATATAACTTTCCCCATATAATCAAGCTCTACATCTATTTTAAACTTATAAAATGGTTCAAGAAGTATATTATTAGCCTTTTCTAGTCCTTGTCTTATTGCCCTAAATGTAGCTTCTCTAAAATCTCCACCTTCAGTATGTTTATTATGTGCCCTACCAGTTAATAAAGTTATTTTTATATCTGTAATTGATGAACCTGTTAAAAGTCCATGATGATTTCTTTCAAAAATATGTGTCTTAATTAAGTTTTGATTTCCTATAGTTAAATCATCCGCATGACATTTATTTTCAAAAGTTATTCCTTGACCTCTTTTGTTTGGCTCTATTTTCAAATGAACTTCAGCATAATGCTTTAATGGTTCAAAATGCCCGTATCCATATGTCTTATTATCTATAGTTTCCTTGTACATAATTTCACAAGGGCCAAATTCTATCTTTAAATTAAATCTATTTAATGCAACTTCTTTAAGTACTTCAAGTTGAATTTTACCCATAATTGAAACTTGAATTTCTTGATGTTTTTCATTCCATATTATATTTAATGCTGGATCTTCATTTTCTAATATTCTAAAATATCCCAAAACTTCTTTTACATTATAAGATTTATCAAAAATAACCTTTGACATTAGTGTTGGAATCATATTGAATCGAATGCTTTCTCTAATTTTTCCTATACCTTCTCCTGGCATTGCTTTAGTAATCCCTGTTATTGCAAAAACATCTCCTGCAGATACTTTTTCAATAGTAGAAAACTTACTACCATTATAAATTCTTATACTACTTACTTTTTCTGTTACTTCTTCAGCTGCTATTCCATAAGTAACTTCATCCCTTACTTTAAGACTCCCACTAATAGCTTTTATAAAAGTAATTCTAGTTCCATTAATATCGTATCGTATTTTATAAACTCTTCCTGAAAACTCACTATCTTCATTATAATTTGTATAAGTAAGTTCATTAAATATATTTAAAAAATTATCTATTCCTTCATCTTGAAGAGCACTTCCACTTAAACATGGAAATACTTTATTTTCTTTTATGAGTTTCTTTAATTCAGTAATCCAAATAGTTTCTTCATAAGTGCCGTTAAAATATCTTTCTAAAAGATCTTCATTTCTCTCAGAAATAAATTCTATTAATTCTTCACTCATTCCATGAATAGAATCTATATGGCATATATCCTTAGTTAAATTCTCATTAATTTCTTCAAGTGTTCTTTCTAAGTCTGCTCCAGTTCTATCCATCTTATTTATAAAAATAAATGTTGGAATATTATATTTTCTAAGTAAATTCCATATTGTCTCTGTGTGTCCTTGAATTCCTTCTACTCCACTTATAAGTAAAATAGCATAATCTAATATACTTAATGCTCTTTCCATTTCTGTAGAGAAATCAATATGTCCAGGAGTATCTATAAGATAATAAGTAGAATCTTGAATTGCAAATGTAGCTTGTTCTGAAAATACAGTAATTCCTCTACTTTTTTCAATATCGTGTGTATCTAAAAATGAATTTTTATGATCTACCCTTCCTCTATTTCTTATGCTTTTTGTATGATAAAGTATTTGCTCTGAAAACGTAGTTTTACCGGCATCTACGTGAGCAAGAATTCCTATTGTCTTTTTCATTAAGTCACCTTTTCTTAACTACTATATAAGTTGTAATAAAGTCTACATTTATCTTAATTATATTTATAAATTAAGATTATTTAAGTAAAGCCATTATTTTAGCAACTTATATAAAAATTTTAATAATATATGATTTCAATTTTGCTACTTTATTTATATAAGCCTATTAACTTTTTATAATATAAATCTATATTGATTAAGATAATTAATTGAAACATATATATTTTTTTATTATTAATTATATCATAGAAATATTTGAAATAACTTAAAATAGTGTTATAATGAAAAATGAAAATAATTTTAAGAAAGGTAAAGGTAATTTCAAACATGAGAATGTAATCTACTTTTATAATTTTTAATTCACAATAAAATTTAAGAGCTTTATTAGTCTTTTTTTGTTGTGTAAAAATTTACGGAGAGTGGATTACTGGCTTAAGGTTTATTTGTGTTACCCTTCTATAAAGTCGTATGCTCTCTCCTACATTTTAAGGAGGGATTTTTTTATGCAATTAGCATTATTAAATAAAATAAAGAAATATTATGGTGATAAATTAATATTGGATATAGACAAATTTGAAATACTCGATGGAGATAGAATAGGATTAGTTGGTGATAATGGCGCAGGAAAAACTACGCTTTTAAAAATTTTAATCGGTGATGAGATTTCTGATGAAGGAACATGTTACTTAACTAAAAGTTACTCCTATATTAGTCAATTTGGTAATAGTTCAAATGAATGTTCATTTAGCAAAATCAAAAGTATTTTCAATGCTCCAACTGAATATAAGGATTATCTTTCTGGAGGAGAAAAAGTCAAAATGAAAATTGCTAATGCTTTAAGTGAAAATAAGAAACTTATTATTGCTGATGAACCAACTTCAAATTTAGATAATAATAGCATTGAAGCCCTTGAAGGTATGCTAAAAAATTATTCCGGAGCTCTTCTTCTAGTTTCACATGATAGAAATCTATTAGATTCTTTATGTAATACTATTGTTGAAATTAAAGATGGAAAGATAAATATCTACAATGGAAATTATTCTAAGTATATAGAACTTAAGAAAGCAGAAAAAGCAAGGGAAAATACTGAATATAATCAATATATTAATGAAAAAAGAAGACTTGAAGAAGCTATAGTATCAAAAGAAAATATAAGAGATGGTATTAGAAGAACACCTAAAAGAATGGGAAATTCAGAAGCTAGACTTCATAAAATGGGTGGTCAAAAAGGTAAAAAGAAATTAGAAAATAATATAAAAGCTATTAAAAATAGAATCCAGCAATTGGATGTAAAAGAAAAGCCTAAAGAAGATAAAGATATAAAAATCGATGTTATTGAAAATTTAGAGCTTACTTCTAAAAATCCTATTGAAGCAAAAAACTTAACCATTACTATAGGTAATAAAATTCTATTAAATGAATCTAGCTTTAAAATAAAAAAAGGTAAAAAAGTTGCTTTAATTGGGAAAAATGGAAGTGGTAAAAGTACTTTACTAAAAGAAATTATCAATAACAATAATGAAAATATAAGAATTTCTAAAAATGTTGTTATTGGATATTTAGATCAGTCTCAAGATATACTTGATCAAGATAAAACAATATTAGATAATATTAAAATTAATTCTTCTTTCAAAGAAAGTTTTATAAGAACAAATTTAGATGGCTTTGGTTTCAAGGGAGATACTGTATTTAAAAAAGTTTCATATTTAAGTGGTGGTGAAATAGTAAGAGTTGCTATTTGTAAGCTTTTACTTTCAGATAACAATATAATAATTCTTGATGAACCAACAAATTATTTAGATATTAAATGTATGCAATCTCTTGAAAATGCTTTAAAAAATACTAATAAAACTCTTTTAATAGTATCTCATGATAGAAAATTCATTTCAAATATTTGTGATTATATATTAGAAGTAGAAAATAATAAAATTACTCAATTTGACGGTAGTTATGATGAATATATTAATTTAAAATCTGAACCTAAAATTGATAAGAATGAAAAAATTCTTAAAGAAAATATGTTAATATTAGAAAATAATCTTTCAGAAGTTATTTCTTTATTATCCTTTGAAAGTGATCCAAATAAAAAAGCATTATTAGAAAATAAATATTTAGAATTACTAAAACAGCTTAAAGACCTAAGAAATCAATAAAAAAGATAGCCTTGTTGAGAATAAATAATTACACAAAATTATTTATTCTCAACTTCTAACTTTTCATTAAAGCTATTATTGGGATACACTATTTATATTTTAATTCATTTATTAAAATATACTGTTTACAATATTATCATAATATAAACATTAATTAATCTAGT
>JAQCTH010000076.1 GCA_027686065.1 Clostridiaceae bacterium AF10-41 | reverse complement strand
CATAAATTTTCTATACAAAAACTTAATTAAAAAGTTTTGATTGTCATAGCACTTAAAAAAATCCTTATCATAGCTTAGCTTCTTTAAACTTTCAGAATACAATTCTTTAAATGATTCCATATTATTTAATGTCAATTTTTCTAACATTATTTATAAACCCCTTTTATTCTCTATATAAATTAGTATACTTCCTTAATAATATTTAGGTCAAGATATAATAGTATGATTAATAACATACTTTTCTCTAATACTATAAGAGTAAAAGTTAATCTTTTAATTTAAGTAAAATATCATAATTAAAAGTATTAAAAAGACACACATATAATTTATATGTGTGTCCTAATATATATATTACTTATTCAGCATCTTTTATACTAAGAGCAATTTTTTTATTTTCAGCATCTACTGAAAGAATTATTGCTTTTACTTCATCACCAATTTTTAAAACTTCACTTGGATTATTTATTCTTTGGTGAACTATCTTAGAAATATGAACTAATCCATCTACTCCTGGTTCTAGTTCGATAAACGCACCAAAATCGCTTATTCTTACAACTTTACCTAATACAGCAGAACCTTCTGGGTATTTGTCTTCAATATTACTCCATGGTTCTGGAGTTAATGCTTTCATACTAAGAGAAAGTCTATTATTTTCTCTATCAGCTTCAATTACTTTGACATCAACTATTTGTCCCTTCTTTAATGCACTTTCTGCTGACTTTACATGATTCCATGAAATTTGAGATAAATGTATCAATCCATCAACACCATTTACATTAGCAAAAGCACCAAAATTAGTAAATCTCTTTATTTCTGCTTTGACTACATCACCAACACTTATATTTTCCCAAGCTGCATCTTCTATTACTTTCTTTGCTTCTTCTAATATTACTCTTCTAGAAGCAATTATTCTTAGATTTCCTTCGATTAAGAAATCTATTAATCTAACTTCTAGTTCTTTTCCTACTAAATCACTTCTATCATTTGCAAATCTTATATCCACTTGTGAAGCAGGTATAAATACTCTAACACCTTTATAATTAGCTACAAGTCCCTTTTCCCTTGATTCCTTTATTTTAATAGAAAAAGTTTCTTTATTATCAAATAATTCTTGAAGTTCTTGTAGTGTCTTCTTCTTTTCATATTCTAATCTTGAAAGAACTACGTCTCCATCTTCATTTTTTAACTTTATAACCTTAGCTGTTATTTCATCTCCTACTTTTATTAAATCAAGATATGAATCTAAATTTTCTTCAGTAGTTAATTCCTTAAACGGAATAACTCCATCTGATTTATATCCAACTAGGGATATAACTACTTCCTCTCTTCCAATAGATAAGACTTCGCCTTTGATTTCATCTCCAATTCTAAATCTTCTATCCATTTCTTCCATCAACTTTAATTGATCTTCCATATTAATCTTTCCCTCCATAATATCAATTACTTCTTTTATTATCCAGTCAGGAGTAGATGCTCCAGCAGTAACCCCAACAACTTTTTCTTTATTTTCTTGTATAAATTCTTTAGTAATTTCTTTAGCATTTTCTATATGAATTGTATTCTGACAATTCGATTTAGCAATTTGGTAAAGCTTAGTTGTGTTAGAACTATTTTTCCCTCCAACTACAATCATAGTATCTACAGTTTTGGATAATTCATTAGCACTTTTTTGCCTTACCTCTGTTGCAGAACAAATAGTATTAAATGCTAAGAGTTCCTTTGAATTTGAAGATAAGTTACTTAAAGTTTTTTTCCAAGTTTCTTCTTTTTCAGTAGTTTGAGATACAACACATATTTTATTAGGTAATTTTTCTTCAAAATTACCATCTGTTGTTATTATAGCACTATTATTACACCATCCATTTATTCCTATAACTTCTGGATGCTTGTCATCACCTAATATAACAATATTATATCCTAAATCCGAATATTTATTAACTTTCTTATGAATATTAGTCACATAAGGGCATGTTGCATTTACTACTGTAAGTCCCTTTTTTTCTAAAGTATTTAATACTTCTTTTGAAACTCCATGAGATCTTATTACTATAACATCATCTTTTTCTAATTGATTAATTTCATTAAGATTAATTGCATATATATCATTTTTTTCTAAATACTTTACAACATCATTATTATGTATTAATGGACCTAAAGTATAAATTTTTTTATTATATTGTTTTTTTATTTTAAGTGCTTCTTCTACAGCTCTTTGAACACCAAAGCAAAAACCTGCATTTTCAGCTAATAATACTTTACTCATATCAACTCTCCTAAGTTTAATTACATATTATATTTTTAATCTTCTAATTATACAGTAAATTATCTATTACTTTTTATATTTAAACATATTTTTTCTGTCACCTCTGAAATTGATAAACCTGTTGTATCAATTTCAATTGCATCATCTGCTTTTCTTAATGGATCTATCTGTCTATTACTATCTATATAATCTCTTTTTATTATATCTTCTAAGATTGTTGAGTAATTAACATTTAATCCTCTATTGCTTAATTCTTTAAATCTTCTTTCTGCTCTAGCTTCAGGAGTTGCTGTTAAAAAAAACTTAAATTTAGAATCTTTTAACACAACTGTACCTATATCACGCCCATCCATTATAACATCAAACTTACTTGACATATCTCTTTGTAATTTAACAAGTTTAGTTCTTACTTCTTGGATTGATGCATATTTAGATACAATAGTACTTATTTCAGGCATAGTAATTTGTTCTTGAATATTCACATTGTTTAAGATTAAATCATCATTTTCAAATCTCATATCAAGAGTATCTATTAAACTACATAAACCTTCAATATTTGTATCATCTATATTATTATCCCTTGCAACTAAAGCTACAGCTCTGTACATTGCTCCTGTATTTATGTACATTAAATCAAATTCCTTGGCAACTAACTTAGCAATAGTACTTTTACCAGCACCAGCTGGTCCATCTATAGCAACTGATATTCTCAAAATAATATTCCACCTTTCATTCTAGAAAAACAATTTCATATAAATTATATTATTATTATTTATGTTTAACAAGTAATTTTATATGTTACTTCCAGCTAAAAATCCTGTAGATAATGCAATTTGAACATTGTATCCACCTGTAAAGGCATCTACATCTATAATTTCTCCAGCAAAAGATAGATTGCTAACTAATTTAGACTTCATAGTTGAAGGATCAATTTCTAGAGTATCTACACCTCCAGAAGTTACTATTGCTTCATCTATAGGTCTAAGACCTTTTATTTTAAGATTAAGACCTCTTATTAAATTTACTAAAGCTTTTCTTTCTTCCTTTGTTATTTCATTTACTTTCTTATTTTCAGATATATTAGAAAGTTGAATTATAACCGGTATAAGCTTTTTAGGAAGTAATTCATCTAATGAATTTCTAAAATCTTTATTAATAAATTTTTTAAAATCTTTTTGGATTCTTAAATCAAGATCTTCTATTGATAATGCAGGCTTTAAATTCAATGATATAGTGTAATTATCATTTTTTAATAAGTACCTCGATGCCTTAAGAGCAAGTGGACCAGAGATACCATAACTAGTAAATAACAGCTCTCCCTGTTCTTTATATAAGGGTCTTTTAGATACTTCATTAAACAAAGATATTTCTATATTTTTTAATGTTAATCCTGCTAAATCTCTTGTCCATTCATTTTTTAATTCTATAGGAACTAGAGATGGTTTTAAATCTACTATATTATGTCCTAATTTTCTAGAAAAGTTTAATCCATCTCCTCTCGATCCTGTTAATGGATAAGAAGCACCCCCTGTAGCTATAATAAAGTAGTCTCCATTTATAAAATAACTATTATTTATTTCTACAGCCTGAATTTTATTGTTTAAAAATTTTATATCTGTTACTCTACTGTTTAGCTTTATATCAACATTATTCTTTATTAATTCATTTGATAATCCTTTTATTATATCAGAGGATTTATCTGATAATGGAAATATACGTCCCCCACGTTCAGTTTTTAATTTTATACCTTGAGATTCAAAAAAATTTATTACATCTTCATTAGTATATGTATATAATGCACTATATAAAAAATGAGGATTTCCAGGTATATATTCAAAGAACTCAGATATCTCCTTAGAATTTGTAACATTACATCTTCCTTTTCCTGTAATGAATAATTTTTTACCTAACTTTTCATTTCCTTCTAAGAGTATAACATTATTATTACCTTTAGATGCTGTTATAGCTGCCATCATTCCTGCTGGACCAGCTCCTACAACTATTACTTTTTTCATTATAATCCTCCTATTGTGCATATATTATCTTAATAAATATATCATTTTAAAGCTTTTAATTCAACATAACAAAAATATAAAAAGTGCTAAGTTATATTTATTAACATAACTTAGCACTTTTTGTATTTATTAATCTTCACCTACATTCCTATTATTATACGAATATACGTTATAATCTTTCCAAATTGACTCAAGGTTATTAAATGTATCCGTTATACTTTGTTTTTCCCTCATACCTACAGCAATTATTAGCGCATTAATAACGGATAAAGGTGCAACAAGCGAATCCACAAAGGATGCCATATTACTTTGTGCTATCAATGAATAATCTGCTTTAGATGCTAAAGGAGATAAAAGACTATCAGTAATTGCTACTACATCAGCACCTCTATCTTGAGCAAAAGCTAAAGCATCAATTGTTCTTGAAGCATACCTTGGAAATCCTATTCCTATTACAAGATCTCCTTCTCCGACATTTATCATTTGTTCAAAAATATCGGATATTCCATATCCAACAGTCTTTACATTTTGTAAAATAATATTTAAGTAAAATCCTAAAAATTCAGCTAATGCAGTTGAACTTCTAAGTCCTATAATATATATTCTTTTAGCTTCAAATATTTTATTAATAACATCTTCAAATGTGGTATAGTTTATTTTTTCTAAGGTTGATCTTATATTCTCTATATCTGCTTTAAGAACACCTTTAAGAGCATATCCCTCACTTATGTAATCATTAGATAATTCTAAACGTTGAACTGTTGTTAGTTTATTTTTTATTAATTCTTGTAACGCTTTTTGAAGTTTAGGATATCCAGAAAATCCCAGTTCATTGGCAAATCTAACAACTGTTGATTCTGAAACTCCAACAGAAATACCTAATTTAGCAGCAGTCATAAAAGCAGCTTTATCATAATTTTTTAAAATATATTCTGCAATCAATTTTTGACCTTTACTTAATCTTGAAAATCTAGCCTGTATTAATCTCATTAAATCCTTTGAGTTATCATTAAGGTTAATATCCATCCTTATCCCTTCTTTTCCTTGAATTTAACAACTTAGTAATTATATATTAACACTTTTTGAATAATTCATCAATAATCATTTCATTTTATTATATTTTTGCTACAAAAACTTAACTAAATATATAAAGTTGTCAATTTCATTTTTTCTCAATAATAACCATTACAGGTGAGATATTATCTCTATTTAGATAGGATTGAATCATAACTCCAAACTTATTTTTCGGCAAAGTTTTTAAATACTCCAAAATGCAAGATTCTTCAATTTTGCCTTCATAATGACCTCTATATATACATATAATCATGAACCCACCACTATTTAAAATAGAGAGTCCTTTCTTTATGCTTTCTAAAGAGGTATCATGCAATGTAGTTATATTTTTATCTCCACCAGGTAAAAAACCTAAATTATAAATTATACAATCTACATTTTCATGAATATATTTATCAAATAAATGGTGAGAATCATTTATTACTTTTACATTAGTACTATTTTTTTTAAGATATCTATCACATGCCTGTTTTTGAATATCGAATGAATAAACATACTCAAATATATGAGATAAAAAATCAGTATCATGACCATTACCTAAAGTTGCATCTATGGCAATTCTTCTATTAGTAATAAAACTTTCTATTACATAATGAGATAAGTCACTTATATTTCCTACATACTTATACACAATTACACCTCGACTTAAACTTCTATTCTATAATGAATTTATATACCTGAGTTCTTCCTCAGTCAAATTTCTCCACTCGCCTCTTTTTAAATATCCAAGTTTTATGTTTCCTATAGCAATTCTTTTTAATGTAATTACATCATGGCCTAAAGCCGAACACATTCTTCGTATTTGTCTATTTTTACCTTCATGTATAGTAATTTCAACTAAGGAATTACTGTTGTTTGTCTTAATATCCTTTTCCTTACTTATAAGCTTTATCTTAGCATCTGAAGTAATATAGCCTCCGATATCTATTCCATTCTCAAATTTTCTTATTTCATCTAATGAAAATATTCCTTTACATAAGGCTATGTATTTTTTATCAACTTCAACTCTTGGATGTATTATTTTATTATATATATCTCCATCATTAGTTACCAAAAGTAAACCAGAACTATCATAATCAAGCCTTCCAATAGGATATATTCTTTCATTAACCTTTATTATATCTAATATGGTTTTTCTGCCCTTCTCATCCTTTACAGAAGTTATGTAACCCTCTGGTTTATTTAACATTATATATAATTTATTTTCTTCAGGAATAATCCTCTTTCCATTATAAAATACTTCATCACTTTCAGAATTTATTTTAGCACCTAACTCATTTACAATTTTATCATTTACTTTAACTTTACCTGCTAATATTATTTCTTCACATTTTCTTCTAGATGCGATTCCACATCTTGCCATATACTTTTGTAATCTTTCTTCCATATAAAATCACTCCATTATTTAATAAATGACTGTTATGCCATTTAAAGATTATTATATAGTTTTTTTTATATTTTACAACACTATATTTTTCAATTGATAATTATCTGCATGCAATATTTTGCAAAGCAAAATTTCTAATCCATAGTTCTCATGGTACAATTCGCAGTTGCTCTTATTTTGTAGGTATACGGTAACAACTGTAAACTAAATAAATCACTTCACAATTCATATATATTTACTACTATGTTATTAATATAGTAATATAAAAAAGAGTGTTTAATAAAACACCCTTTTTTACATTATTCTAAAGTTTTTAATAATTCATCTAAATTTCTTTTTAATTCAATAGCTTTTTCAATTGAAATGTTCATATTACACATCATTTTGCTTGGAACATCTTGTGCTTTTTTTTGAAGTTCCTCACCCTTTTCCGTTAATTCAGCTATTACTACTCTATCATCTTTTTCGTCTCTGTATCTTTTTATAAGATCCATTCCTTCAAGTTTTTTTAATAGCGGAGTTAGGGTTCCAGAGTCTAAGTGTAGCCTATTACCAAGATGTTTTACAGTAGCTTTTTTTTCTTCCCACAATACCAGCATTGCTATATATTGTGTGTACGTAAGATTAAATTCATCTAGTAATGGCTTATATAATTTTATTATTTCTCTTGATGCTGCATATAAAGAAAAACATATTTGATTATCTAATTTTAGATGATTGTAATTTGTCATATAATTCACCTACATAAAAGTTAATATTTAAAATTATCTTACCTTGTTGAGTATTTTATGTCAACCTTTAATATATAGATGTAGTCTATTTACTCAAAAGATTTTCAATATCAGCCTTAAGTTTTAAAGGAGTTGTTGTTGGAGAATATCTTTTTACCACATGTCCATCTCTATCAATTAAAAATTTTGTGAAATTCCATTTTATTTCATTAGTTAGAATTCCTTTTTCTTGTTCCTTTAAGTATTTATATATAGGATGAGCCTTATTTCCATTAACATCTATTTTTTCAAACATATTAAAGGTTACCCCATAGTTAAGTTGGCAGAAGTTCTTTATCTCGCTATTTTCTCCTGGATCCTGACTTAAAAATTGATTACAAGGAAAACCTAAGATTTCTAGACCTACATCCTTATAATCATTATAAAGTTCTTCTAACTCTTTTAGTTGAGGGGTTAGTCCACACTTACTTGCTGTATTTACAATAACCACTACTTTATCCTTAAAAGTATCCATACTTATTTCTTTTCCATCTATATTTTTTGCAGAATAATCATAAAAATTCATAATAAATCCTCCTAATAATTATTATAGTAATTTTTTTATATCGTCTATCATATCAGAAGGTTCTACAGTTGGCTCAAATCTTCCAACAACATTACCCTCTCTATCAATTAAAAATTTTGTGAAATTCCATTTTATAGAATCATCTAATAATGATTCAGGAAACTTTTCACTTAATATACTATTTAGTAATTTACCATCTGGTTTGCTTAAATCAAATCCTTCAAAAGGTTTTTGTCTACATAAAAACTTAAATATAGGATGTGCAGAACTTCCTTTTACATTTATTTTTTCAAATAGTTTAAATGTTACACCATAATTTATTTGACAAAAAGTTTGTACATCGGCATTATTTCCAGGTTCTTGATCTAAGAATTGATTGCATGGAAAACCTAATATTTCTAAACCACTAGCATTATATTCTTTATATAAACTTTCTAAGTCAGCGTATTGAGGCGTAAATCCACATTTACTTGCAGTATTAACTAACAAAACAACTTTCCCTTTAAAATTATCCATCTTAATTTCTTTTCCATTAATATCTTTTGCATTAAAATCATAAAAATTCATATTCATTCCTCCGATTAATAATAAATTGTTTAAAATTGAATTTCATTCAATCTATTTGAATATATCATATATCTTTTTATTTTTAATGTCAATAATTTATAAAAATATAATTTATATTTTTATATTCAAAAATCATATTATATTTATTATACTTATGTTTTTTTACTAATAAATATATTGAATTTGATTAATGTTGTATTTGTTGTATTATAATATCTATATATAATTTTAATTTTGAAGGGAGTTTTTAATATGAAGATTAATGAAATTTTAGAGGCTTTAAATTATAGGTATGCCTGTAAATCTTTTGATTCGAATAAGAAAATAAATGATGAAGATTTAAAATTAATTTTAGAAAGCGGTCGATTGTCTCCAAGCTCAATAGGTATAGAACCGTGGGAGTTCTTAGTAATAAGTAATGATGAAATTAAAAATGAACTAGCTAATCTTTCACCTGGAGGAAAGAAACAAATTCCAACTTGTAGTCATCTAGTAATATTACTAAACAGAAATGCAAATGATTTAAAATCAGATTCTGAATATTTGAATAAGTTATTTAATGAAGATAAACATTTGCCAAAAGAATTTACTGAATTATTATTAAAGATGATAAAGGATGTAAATGATAATAGATTTAAAAATAATGAAAATGAAATAAATCATTATTCAAGAGAACAAACATATATTGCACTTGGTACAATGTTAACTACCTCAGCATTACTTAAAATTGACTCTTGTGTTATAGGTGGATATAATTCAGAGGCTGTTACTAAATTACTAAATGATAAGAATATTCTAGATACAAATCACTTTAATATATCATGTATGCTGGCTTTAGGCTATAGAAATGAAAACCCTGCACCTAAAACAAGACGAACTTTTGAAGAAGTAGTAAGATTTATTAAATAATTAATGGTTTAAATTATAGTAAATGCTAGTAGATATCGTTTCTTCTACTAGCATTTATATACTAAAAATTTATTTCTATAGCATTATTGTCTAAGTTAACGTTTTTACCATTTAATGTTATGTTTTTATTTGTTTTTAAGTTATTTATTATAAATTTAACTTTAGAATATTTATTACTATAATTATTTTTATTTATTATGAACTTTATATCAATGTTTTCTTTATTAGATATTATTATTTCATATTCATTATATATTCCATTTCTATAATTGAAACTTTCTCCATCATCGTTGTAATGTACATATTTAAATTCATTATCATCCTCACCTAAATATATGTTTAAAATTAATTCATCATTAGCTACTTCTCCAATGTAGTTTTGCTTTCTTCCCATAGGAATAATTGAAGCTTCTTTTATGAATATAGGACAAATATCTAACGGAGCTTCTTTTATAATATATTGACCCCCATTATAATTTTCACCAGTCCAAAAATCTATCCATTTACTTCCCTTTGGTAAGTAAACAAGCTTTTGTTTCATACCTTGTTCAACTACAGGCGAAACTAAAAGGTTATCCCCACAAAGAAATTCATCATTTATCTCATAGGTATTTTTGTCATCTTGATAGTTAAATAAAAGAGGTCTAATAATTGGTGCTCCAGTATTTTCACACGTTTTCATTAAATCATATAAATATGGGATTAGTTTATAGCGTAACTTAATATATTTTTTGTTTATTTCTTCTGTTTTCTTATCAAATGTCCAAGGTTCCTGATCTCTAGTTCCCATTGCAGAATGGTTTCTAAATAGTGGTGTAAATGCTCCAACTTGTACCCATCTACTTAATAATTCACCAGTACAATCATGTCCAAAGCCTCCAACATCTGTTCCACAAAAACTGACGCCACTTAAGCCTAATGTCATAAGCATAGGAATTGACATTCTTAAGTGTTCCCATGTACTTTGATTATCTCCAGTCCAAACAGTTGAGTATTTTTGAGTGCCTGCATAACATGCTCTTGTAATTACAAAAGGTCTCTTATTAGTATATTCTTTTATTCCTTCATAAGTTGCTTTACTCATCATATGTCCATATATATTATGAATTTCTTTGTGAGTAACCTCTAAATAATTATCATTAAACATAACATCATCTGGCAAAGGACCATTAAAGCTTGCTGGTTCATTCATATCATTCCATATTCCTGATACCCCTGAATCAATCATAATTTTTTGATTTTCTGACCACCACTGTCTTACCTTAGGGTTCATAAAATCTGGATAAACTGAATCTCCTGGCCAAACTCTATTTTTATATACTATTCCATCTTTATCCTTTGCAAAGTAATCATTTTTAATTCCTTCATTATATATACTATATTCTTTATCTATTTTAACACCAGGGTCTATAATTGTAACAAGCTTAAATCCCATATTCTTAAGTTCATCAGTAAATTCCCTTGGATTCTCAAACTTTTTATTATCCCAAGTAAATACTCTAAAATCATCCATATAATCTATATCTAAATACAATGTATCACAAGGAATTCCTCTTTCTCTAAAGGATTTTGCTATTTCAATTACTCTTTCTTTTGGAGCATAAGACCATCTGCATTGTTGATATCCTAGAGTCCATAATTGAGGAAGAGGTGTTTTTCCAGTCAAATTTGTATATTCATTTACTACAGTTTTTACCTCTGGTCCATATATGAAATAATAATCTAAATTACCTTCAACAGCTCCAAAACAATAGTATTCTGGATTTTCTTTGCCCATATCAAAATGACTTTCAAAATGATTATCAAAAAATATTCCAAATGCCTCTTCATTTTTTATTGCTATTAAAAATGGTATTGATTTATATAATTGCTCAAAGGTTTCACCATGAGGACTTGGATCATCTGTATTCCAATTTCTATAATGATATCCTTTCTTATTTAAAGAGCCTGTCCTCTCTCCTAAGCCATAAAAATACATGTCATCTTCCATTGTCTTTGACACATAAACTTTATAATTTTGATGACCATTTAAATTGTGCCCTTCTTCAGCAGCAAGGTCAAAATTATTTCCCCTTCTTTTAAATGGATTTCTCTCCCCTCTATAATCTCTACATAAAACCTTTTCATTTCTATCATAAATATCAATTTTAAAATTATCACTAACAATAATTTTAAGTTTTTCAGTTATTATATTTAAAGTATTTTCAATTTTTTCTATTGAAAAATTAGAACTTCCTAAATTTAAATTTTCAACTGCCTTTGAATTTTTTTCTTTTCTATGGAAGGGAATAAAAAAATTAATAACCCCATCATTAATAATTGTTATAGTAGCTTCTTTTTTTTCATATTTCAATTTAATTTCTTTATTATTTACTTCATATTTTAATAATCTACCTAACATCAAATCACCCTCTATTCTTTATAATTCTTATAATCTTAATTACCTTTTTATTTCTATAAACATATTATAGATGAAAGTCTAAAAGAATTCTTGTATTATAACATCAAAAAATATAACAAAATTGCTATTTTACATAAATGTCACTTTGTATATTTGACTCTTAACTATGAAAAAAGGTCTTAAGGAGTATATTACCTTAAGACCTTTAAAAGATTTATTTAAATAAATCTTTTAAAACTTCTTTTATATTTTTATTTATTTTAATTACCTTTTGATTCTTATTTATGTTATCTAACTTTTTTCCATATCTAGTATATAAATAATCAATATAGTTTAAATTATCGTTTATAGCTGAACAAAATATAAATATCATTAAAGGCGTTAATTTAGGGATTTTCCATAATAAAACTCCTATTTAATTGCTGATACTATAGTATATTTGATTTTTATTATATTGTTATTATTAATACTTTTAATTTTTAAACCCTTTTTTAAAGCCCTCAATCAAATCTTCTATATCCTCTATTCCTAAGGATACTCTTATTAATGTATCTGTTACTCCTAATTTTTCGCGATTTTCTTTTGGTATTGCTGCATGACTCATCTTTGCAGGATAAGATATAATAGTTTCTACAGCTCCTAAACTTACAGCTACAACTACATTTTCTACATTATTTAAGAAATACTTAGTTTGTTTTAAGGTCTTAAATTTAAAAGATAATACTGCACCTGATCCAAAAGATTGTTTATCATGAATTTCCTTATCTTTATGACCTTCTAGTCCAGGATAATAAACCTCTTCTACAATACTTTGATTATTTAACCAATTAGCAAGAGTTAAAGCATTCTTTTGAGATTCTTCCATTCTGATTTTTAATGTTTTCAAACCTCTAGATATTAAATAACAATCCTGTGGTGATAATATTGCTCCAAAACTATTTTGAACTTTATATATTTCATCCGCAATATTTTTATCTTTTGTTACTGCAAAGCCTGCAATAACATCACTATGTCCACCAATAAATTTCGTAGCACTATGAACAACTATATCTGCTCCAAGCTCTAAAGGTCTTTGAAGATATGGTGACATAAATGTATTATCTACAACTGTTATTATTTTATTTTTATTTGCTATTCTTATTACACTATTTAAATCTGTTATTTTTAATAATGGATTTGAAGGAGTTTCTAAATATATGGCTTTAGTATTACTCTTTATTGCAAATTCTATTTCATCTATATCGGATGCATCTACAAAGGTAAATTTTATATTGAATTTATTAAATAATTTTGTTATGGCTCTATATGTTCCCCCATATACATCTGAAGCCACTACTAAGTGATCACCAGCTGAAAATATACTAATTACTGAGCATATTGCAGCTATTCCAGATGAAAATGCAAAAGCATAATTACCACCTTCTAATTTGGCAAAATCCCTTTCTAGCAAATTTCTTGTTGGATTACCTGACCTAGCATAGTCATATTCTCCAAAGTTATCTATATCAAATTGATGAAAGGTAGAACTTTGATATATTGGTAATGTTACTGCTCCAGTTTCTTTTTCTATACTATTTTCCCCATGTAATAATTTAGTTCCAAATCTCATTCTTAATCCTCCAATACTCTTTCTAAATCATTTATTAAATCATTTATATTTTCTATACCAACTGAAAGCCTAAGAAGCTTTTCATCTACGCCTAATTTATCTTTTAAATATTTGGGGATTTCGGAGTGGGTTTGAGTATGAGGATAAGTAATTAAGGTTTCAACTCCACCTAAACTTTCTGCAAAAGCTATAACCTTTAATTTTTTTAGTATCTTAGGTATTATATCTATATTCTTTACTCTAAAAGAAATCATTGATCCAAATCCAGTAGATTGCAGAGAATTCACTCTATAGCCTATATTATCTTCTAGACCTACGTAATATACTTTTTCTATAGTTCTCTTTCCTTTAAGATAATTTGCTAAGATAATTGCATTTTCTTGTGATTTTTCTAATCTAATGTGTAATGTCTTTAAACCTCTTAAAATTAGCCAAGAATCAAAAGATGATAAAGTTGCTCCTGTTGCGTTTTGAATCACTTTTAATTTTTTTAGTATATTTTCATTATTTGAAACAATGAAACCAGCTAAAACATCATTGTGACCCCCTAGGAATTTTGTTCCACTATGAACCACAATGTCAGCACCTAATAAAAGTGGTTTTTGAAAATATGGAGTTAAAAATGTATTGTCTACAATTAAGATTAAATTTTTGCTTTTACAAATACTGCTAATTAATGATATATCACTAACTTTCATTAATGGGTTAGATGGCGTTTCTATAAAAATACCTTTAGTATCATTTAGTATTTCATTTTTTACTTTATTTATATCTGAAGTATCTACAAAGGTTGATTTTATACCATATATACTATAGATATCATTAAACAATCTAAATGTTCCACCATATAAATCTTCTGAAACTATAATATGATCTCCCGGTTTAAATAAATGAATACAAGCTGTAATTGCTGAAACTCCAGTAGAAAAGGCTAATGAACCTAAACCACCTTCTAATAAATTTAAGGTTTTCTCAACTTCTTCTCTTGTAGGATTATTTGTTCTCGAATAGTCATATCCAGTACTTTTATTTAATTCTGGATGTTTAAAAGTAGCACTTTGATATATAGGATAACTAATTGCCCCAGTAGTTTTATCCCCAGCACTTGCTCCCCTTACTGATATAGTTTCAAATTCTAAATCATAATTTTTTTGTGTCATTTAATAGCCCCCTTTTAAAATAAAAAAAGAACTCCTCCCCAAAAGAAAGAATTCTTATATACAAAATTATTTAATTGTACAATATTCTTATTTTTCAGATTATCTGTTGGAATTAGCACCACACCAAGTAAAAAATACTATAGTAGGTTGCTGGGTTTCTTAGGGCCAGTCCCTCCACCACTCTTAATAAGATATTATTTAATTATTGTAATCATTATATAATACAAATCATTTTGTGACAATAATAATTTTAAAAGAGCTATGATCTTCCTCTAGCTCTTTTTACTAAACATTTTATTTAAATCTTATCCAATCTCTTCTATTTAGATATCTAATAAATAAGATTAATCTTTCATTAATTAGTTCATACTTTTCTCCTAACTTTTCCTTCTGACCTTTAGCGTGTTATAATATTTAAGTATTTAAGTAATAATTATAATTTTTTACTAATAATATTAAAATTTAGCTTATATTTAAAGTTATTCATTTAATAAATTAAATATAAATATTATTTTTCTTTTACAAACATTTATTTATATAGCTATAATTATTTATTTAAGATAAAATTAATTGAATGAAAACTATATATTTCGGAGGTTAGCATATGAAAGAATTTTTTAAAAAGAGCATATTAAATAATTGGTTATTCTTGCTTATGGTTATAGTAATACAATTAAAATCAATGCTATTATTATCAATGCTTAGAAGCACTAATTCATCTAGAATAAGTCTTTCAACTATGTATTTTGGAGTTCCAGCTCTTTATGCACACTTATTTATTATTACATTAATATTAAGTATTATATACTTATTTAATTCTAAAGGAAAATTTAAAGCGGCTTTAATAATTGATTTAATTGTTACCATTTTATTTGTTGCTGATATATGGTATTACAGAAATAATGGAACATTTTTATCAATACGACATTTACTTCACACTGAAATTTTTAATCCAACAGGTAAAGGTTTATTAAACTTTAAAATCATAGACTTATTATTTTTTGTAGATTTTATAATATTCTTTATATTATTTAAATTTGATAAATTAATAAATTATAAAGATACTTCTAAACTATCTTTAAGAATTGTAAAGGCAGTTACAATGTTTTTATTAAGTGGAACTTTTATTTTTATAGCACATTATAAAATAGATATAAAAGGTGACGTTCAGGGAAAATCATTGTTTAGATTATCATGGGCACCTTTTCAAACATTTAGTGATATGAGTCCTTTAGGTTATCACGGATTTGATTTAGTTTATTTTACAGGAAGAAATAAAGAACTATCTGATTCTGATATTAATGATGTACAAGAATGGATGAATAATAATAAGGAAAATATTTCAGACAACGAATATTTTGGAATGATTAAAGGAAAAAATTTAATTGCAATTCAAGTTGAATCATTAGAAAACTTCGTAATAAATAGAAAGGTTTATGGCCAAGAAATAACACCTACATTAAACAAATTACTTTCAAATAGTTTGTATTTTAATAATATTTATGAGCAAAATAACTCAGGAACTAGTTCCGATGCAGATTTAATGGTGAATACTTCTATTTTCCCTATAAGAGAGACTAGTACATTCCCAACATATCCTTGGACTTCATATAATAGTATGCAAAATATATTAAAGGATAAAGGATATACTACAATTTCAACTCATGCAGAACTACCTGGAAGTTGGAACTGGGCAGAACCACATAAGTCTTTCGGAGTTGATAAAATATGGGATATAAATGAATTTAATATAGATGAGATTATTGGTCTTGGATTATCTGACGAATCTTACTTAAAGCAAGTAGCAGGTAAATTGAAATTAGAGCAAGATCCTTTTTATGCCTTTTTAGCAACATTAACAAGTCATGGTCCTTTTGAGATACCTGAAGAAAAGAAATTATTAGATATTCCTAAGGAATTAGATGAAAATATGTTAGGTGCATACTTTCAAAGTATAAGATATACAGATGAAGCAATAAAGTTGTTTATAGAAGAATTAGAAAGAAACGGGCAATTAGATAATTCTGTATTAATGATTTATGGTGATCATTGTGGCGTTCATAAATTTTATGAAGAAGAAATTAAGGATGCACCATTAAATGAAGATTGGTGGCAAGAAAATAACAAAAAAATACCATATATAATTTATAATAAGGGTCTAAAAGCCTCTACTATTTCTAATGCCGGTGGACAAGTAGATTTCTTACCTACAATATCTTATCTTCTAGGGGTTAAAAGATCTGAATTTGATAATACATCTATGGGAAGAATCTTAGTTAATACAAATAGAAATACAACAATACTAAATAATGGAGATATTATTGGAACTCCCAAAGATGCAAATGAAGAAAATCATTTAAAAGATATATTTAAAATCGCAGACTTTATTATTGAAGGAAATTACTTTAAGATGATTAATAAATAAATTTATAAGGGGTGAATATACCCCTTATTTTCTATACACAGTTAAAATTCATATACAATTCTTTTATTAATTGAAACTTATATTTTATTAAAGTTCCTAC
>JAQCTH010000075.1 GCA_027686065.1 Clostridiaceae bacterium AF10-41 | reverse complement strand
ATAATAGATAAAGTAATAGAAAGCTATATGGTTGAAAAGGAATATAGAGAATTTGTTAAGTTATTAAAATATTTTGTAGATATACAAGAAAGTAAGATAGATGAAATAAATATAGTTATTAATGAGGCAGGAAATTATTTCATAAAAGATAAAGATAAAAAAGATATATTTAATGAGTTTATGAAGGAATTAGTTGAATGTAGGATAGATAATGATGCGAAGATGGAGGATATAATAATAAGTGGTTTAATAACTAATGCACCTAAAAAAGTAATAATACATGGTAAAAAGAATTGTTTGAATAAAGAGTTTATTGATACTATAGAAAATGTTTTTGAAAACAAAGTAAGTTTTTGTAATGGATGCTCTTTATGTATGGAAAAACAAGTTAAATTTTAAATTTATATTGACAAGTTTTTCGACAAATAATATAATACTAGTGTTAAGAAGAAACACAGCCGTTTCTCACCTTACGGCATAGCTTAGTAAGGTATATGTATTCTTATTTAATTTATCATGATTTAAATTAAAGAAATGAATATTCTGAGGACGGCATATGCTGTCTTTTTTATTTTGTCTTTTTATTGATAAGGTATTTAATATTATCTTTAAAAAGTATATAAAAAGTTAAGCATTATTAAAAAAAGCATATATGCTAATAAATTCCTTTTTGTGGAATTGATTTAGATTAACATTCAATGTTAAGGGACATTTAAGAAAAGATATTATTCTAAAGTTTTATAATTATAAAGTTAGAATTCCCTTAATAAAGCATAATTTGAGAGGAGGATTTTATTATGCCAAAAATGAAGACGCACAGAGGTGCAGCAAAGAGATTTAAGAAAACAGGTACTGGAAAATTAAAAAGAGCAAAAGCTTTCAAGAGCCATATATTAACAAAGAAAAGCTCTAAGAGAAAGAGAAACTTAAGAAAAGCTGCTTATGTTTCAACTACTCAAGAAAAAGCAATGAAGAAATTATTACCATATCTATAAAATAAGAGGAGGATTGAAACATGGCAAGAGTTAAAAGAGCAGTAAATTCACGTAAAAATCATAAAAAAGTATTAAAGCTTGCAAAAGGTTATTATGGCGGAAAGAGCAGATTATTTAAAACAGCTAATGAGTCTGTAATAAGAGCTTTAAGAAATGCTTATGTTGGAAGAAGATTAAAAAAGAGAGATTTTAGAAGATTGTGGATAGCAAGAATAAATGCAGCTACAAGAATGAATGGTCTTTCATATTCTAAATTTATAAATGGAATTAAATTAGCTGGAATTGATATGAATAGAAAAATGTTATCAGAAATAGCTATAAATGATCCTAAGGCATTTGCAGATTTAGTAGAAGTAGCAAAAAGTCAATTAAATAAATAATATAAGCGACCTATTGGTCGCATTTTTTACTATATAGGAAATTATATACTGAAAATCTATGGATAAATTCCTTATAGAATATGAGTTGTTAAAATTATTCCTATATAGCAAAAAATAGAATAAAGTGTGCATGTAAGATTTTCTTCATGCAAGCTTCGGAAATGCAAATGTGCAAAAAAGTCGGCGGATAGAAAAGATCGACTTGAAGACTTTTTATAGTTAAATATAAATACTATAGAAAAAATAGTTAATAATATCTATTATTAGTAGTAAAATAAAGATAAATTTTAGTTTATCTACGAGGTGAAGATATGCAATTTAGTTTAAAAAGAAAAATTAAATTGAAAGGAGTTCAAATATTAGCATTAGGATTTTTAATAGCAATTTTTATTGGAGGAATAATATTATCACTTCCAATATCTTCTGTTTCTGGAGAAACAACAAACTTTTTAGATGCCATTTTTACATCTACTTCAGCTGTTTGTGTTACAGGTTTAATAACCTTAGATACTAGTACTTATTGGAGCACTTTTGGGCAAACAGTAATAATGATATTAATAGAAATTGGTGGGCTTGGTTTTATGACATTTGGGGTCCTTATATCATTAATACTTGGTAAGAAAATAACATTAAGGGAAAGGCTTATAATGCAAGAGGCTATGAATACATATTCCATTCAAGGAATGGTAAGAATGGTTAAATATATCATAATATTTACAGTATCAATACAACTTTTGGGAGCAGTATTTTTGTCAACACAATTTATACCGGAATATGGTATTTATAAAGGACTATTCTATAGCTTTTTTCACTCAATATCATCCTTTTGTAATGCTGGATTCGATTTGTTTGGAACAAGTCTTGTTAATTATTCTAGTAATGCAACAGTTATTTTAGTTATTAGTACATTAATAATAATTGGCGGATTAGGATTTACAGTTCTACTAGAGATATATCAATTTAAATCAATAAAAAGGTTATCAATTCATTCAAAATTAGTTCTAATATCAACACTCATACTGATAATTATAGGAACATTATTAATGTTTGTATTTGAGCGAAATAATATAGAAACTATAGCAAGTATGAGCATAAAAGATAAGATATTAAATTCATTTTTTGCATCAGTTAGTCCAAGAACAGCTGGATTTAATAGTGTTTCTACTACAGGAATGACATCAGTGAGTAAATTTTTCACTATAATATTAATGTTTATTGGAGGGTCACCAGGATCAACTGCTGGTGGACTAAAAACAGTAACTTTTGCTATACTAGTGCTAACTGTTATTTCAGTTATAAGGGGAAGAGAAGATGCAGAAATATTCGGAAGACGATTTAGTAAAGAAGTTGTTTATAAAGCCTTTACAATATTATTTATTGCAGTGTCATTAGTAATAATGTCTACAATGATTTTGTTGTATACTGAAGTTGGTGCATCATTTATGGAGCTACTTTACGAAGTAACATCAGCATTTGCTACTGTTGGACTTACACTTGGATTTACTCCTAATTTAAGCCCTATAGGAAAAGTTTTAATTATACTAATGATGTATTTCGGAAGAGTAGGACCTCTTACAGTAATGCTTGCTTTAGCAAGAAAGCATAAAAAATCTGGATATAAATATCCAGAAGGAAAGATTTTAATTGGTTAGGAGATGAATTTTATTGGCTAATAAGCAATTTGTAATTATAGGGCTTGGGAGATTTGGATCTTCCATAGCAAAAACATTATATTCTTTAGGAAGCGATGTATTGGCAATAGATAAGGATGAAGATATAGTACAAGAAATAGCTGATAGTGTCACACATGCTGTACAATTAGATGCAACGGATGAAAATGCATTAAAATCTCTTGGAATAAGTAATTTTGATGTGGCAGTAGTTACTATAGGTGATGATATTCAATCAAGCATGATGGTTACTTTATTAGTAAAAGAACTTGGAGTTAAATATATTGTAGCTAAAGGCCATAATGATTTACACGCAAAGGTTCTTTACAAAATAGGAGCAGATAGAGTTATACTTCCAGAAAAAGATATGGGGGTAAGAGTTGCGCATAATTTAGTATCAACTAATATAGTAGATTATATAGAACTTTCAGAAGATTATAGTGTTATGGAAGTTCAGGTATTAGAAGAATGGTCAGGAAAAACTTTAAATGAGTTGAAACTTAGAAGTAGATATGGAATAAATGTTATAGCAATTAAAAGAGGCGCTGAGATTAATCTATCACCATCAGCAGGGGATATAATTAAAGATGCTGATGCAATTGTCGCTATAGGAGTAGCAGAAGATTTGAATAGGCTAGAAAGCATCATAGCTAAATCAAATTAACGAGGTGTGAATTTTGATTTATATAGAAAGTAAAGATAATAATTTTTTTAAGTCTATAAAAAAACTTAAAGAAAAAAGAGTAAGACAAAAAGAAGGTAAGTTTATTTTAGAAGGATTTAGATTAATAGAAGAAGCTACAAAAGCTAATATGGAAATAGAATATATAATTTTATCTAAAGGTAGTGAAGAAAAATTACAGAATAGTATCTTAAAAGAACTTATTGATGATGGTAAAATATATGTTTTTTCAAGTTCTTTATTTTCTCAGATATCTTCTACAGAACATCCTCAAGGAGTTATAGCAATAGTTAAAAATAAAAAAATGATTATTGATTTAGAAGGACAATTCTTTTTAATATGTGATAAAGTTCAAGATCCAGGCAATTTAGGAACTATAATAAGAACTGGTCACGCTGCTGGGGTTGATGGCATAATATTAACTAAGGGAACTGTAGATATTTATAATGATAAAACAATAAGATCTACTATGGGCTCTATATTTTATGTTCCTATATTTTATGATAATGAAGATTTTAGTATTATTAAAAAGCTTAAAGATAGTGGGGTTTCATTAGTAACCACTTCTCTTGAGGAATCTAAAGACTTTTTTGAAGAAGATTTAAAAGGGAAAATTATGTTAGCAGTAGGTAATGAAGGCAATGGAATAAGTAATGAACTTTTTGAACTTGCAAATAAAAAGGTTAAGATTCCAATGCCGGGAGGAGCTGAATCTTTAAATGTAGCAATTGCAACATCAATAATTTTATTTGAAAAAGTTAGACAAAATCTAATATAGAAATAAATAGAAAATTTCTATTGAAATTAATTAAGTTTATTTGTATAATAGATTGTAAATTAAATATAAAAAGACAGTGAATGAGAAAGTAGATATAAAATGCTTTGCAGGGAGAAATAGTCTAAGACTGGAAGCTATTTTAAAGAAGTTTATATTGAAGTTCCCTCAGGAGTCCTAGAAGTGAAATTAACAGTAGTTTCTAGCGGGTTTAACCGTTATTTAAATTTGAGTTGGGTTGTGAAATTATAAAGTTTTATAACCAATTAGGGTGGTAACGCGGTACTTCGTCCCTTTTTATAGGGGACGGAGTTTTTTTATTCTAATCAAAAAGGAGGAACAAATATGCAAGAAAAGTTAATGGCTATTAAAGAAAATGCATTTAATGAATTAACAAATGTAAATACTAGCTCAGAATTAGAAGAAATAAGAGTGAAATATTTAGGGAAAAAAGGAGAGCTAACTACTATATTAAGAGGAATGGGATCATTATCTCAAGAAGAAAGACCAATAGTAGGAAAGCTTGTAAATGTAGTGAAAAAAGAAGTTGAAGATAAGATTGAAGAAATATCAAGAGGAATTAAAGAAAAAGAAAAAAATGCCAAATTAGCCTCAGAAGTTATAGATATTTCTCTTCCAGGCAAGAAGAATTTAATTGGTAAGAGACATCCACTAGATTTAACTTTAGAAAGTATGAAAAGTATATTTATATCAATGGGTTTTACAGTAGAAGAGGGACCAGAAGTAGAATTAGATCACTATAACTTTGAAGCTTTAAATATTCCAAAGGATCACCCAGCAAGAAGTGAACAAGATACTTTTTATATAAATGATAATCTAGTATTAAGAACACAAACTTCACCAGTTCAAATTAGAGTTATGGAAAATCAAGCTCCGCCAATAAAAATGATAGCTCCAGGTAAGGTATATAGATCAGATGCAGTTGATGCAACACACTCACCTATATTTTATCAAATGGAAGGACTTGTTATTGATAAGGGAGTTACATTCGCAGATTTAAAGGGAACTTTAGAGCTTTTTGCGAAGAAGATGTTTGGAGATAAGGTTAAAACTAAATTTAGACCACATCACTTCCCATTCACAGAACCTTCAGCAGAAATGGATGCAACTTGTTTCGTATGTGAAGGTAAAGGTTGTAGGGTATGTAAAGGAAGTGGCTGGATAGAACTTTTAGGTTGTGGTATGGTTCATCCACAAGTGTTAAGAAATTGTGGTATAGACCCAGAAGTTTACAGTGGATTTGCCTTCGGATTTGGTGTTGATAGAATGGTTATGCTTAAGTATGGAATAGATGACATCAGACTATTATACGAAAGTGATATGAGATTTTTAAATCAATTTTAATTAGAGGAGGTAAAAGAGATGAAAGTACCATTTAATTGGTTAAAAGATTATGTTGAAGTAAATATAGATGCAAAAGAACTTGGAGATAGATTAACATTATCAGGTTCAGCAGTAGAAGAAGTTATTACTCAAGGTGATACAATTAAAAATGTAGTTACAGGAAAAATAGTTGAGATAACTGCACATCCGGATGCTGACAAATTAAAGATTTGTCAAGTTGATATAGGAGTAGCTGAAAAAATTCAGATTGTTACAGCTGCAACAAATATGAAGGAAGAAGATATAGTACCAGTTGCTCTTCATAAATCAATTTTAGCAGATGGAACAGAAATTAAAAAAGGTAAGCTTAGAGGTGTAGTATCTAATGGAATGTTCTGTTCAGAAGAAGAGCTTGGAATAGCTGGAGATGAACCTGTTCACGGTTTAATGATATTACCTAAAGATGCACCACTAGGTATGGATATAAAAGAGTATTTAGGTATCAACAAATCAATATTAGATTTTGAGATAACTTCAAATAGACCAGATTGCTTAAGTATTGTTGGTATGGCTAGAGAAACAGCAGCAACTCTTACTACATCTTATAAAATGCCAAATTTTGATTATGAAGTAAAGAATTCTGAAAATATTAATAATAAATTAAACGTTGAAGTTAATGATGCCTTATGTAAAAGATATATGGCAAGAGGAGTTAAAAATGTTAAGGTTATGTCTTCACCAGGGTGGATGCAAGAAAGATTATTGGAAGCTGGTGTTAGACCTATAAATAATATAGTTGATATAACTAACTTCGTAATGTTAGAACTTGGAGAACCAATGCATGCTTTCGATGCAAGAGAAGTTAAAAGTGGCAAAATAGTTGTAGAAAGAGCTAAAGATGGAGAAAAATTTATAACTTTAGATGAAGTTGAAAGAAACTTAGATTCTAGTTTTCTATGTATAAAAGATGGAGATAAAATTATAGCTTTAGCGGGAATAATGGGTGGACTAAACTCAGAGATTAAAGAAGATACAACTGAAGTTATTTTTGAATGTGCAAATTTTGATGGAACTAATATAAGAGTTAACTCTAAAAAACTTAATTTAAGAACTGAAAGTTCATCAAGATTTGAAAAAGATATAGATCCAAACCTTGCAGAGCTTGCAATAGACAGAGCATGTGCTTTAATTTGCGAACTTGGATGCGGTGAAGTGATGGAAGGAACCATTGATGTATACACTCAAACGAAAGGAGAGGGAAGTATCACAGTAGATTCCAATTGGATAAATAAATTCTTAGGAACAGAAATATCAAAAGAAGATATGAAAAGATATCTTGATTCTTTAGATTTGAAAACAGAAATTGCAAATGATGATTTAGTTATAAAGATACCAACATTTAGAATAGATATAGCAATTAAAGAAGATATAGCTGAAGAAGTTGCAAGAATATATGGATATGATAAAATTCCGACAACAATATTTAAGGTATCTACGGAAAGAGAACCTAAGTACAAAAATGAAATGTTAACTGAAGATGTTATAGATACTATGATATCAAGTGGATTAAATCAATCAATTAGTTATTCATTTATATCACCTAAGGTTTTTGATAAAATCAATTTACCAGAAAATAGTCATTTAAGAAATGTAGTCAAGATTAAAAATCCACTTGGAGAAGACTATTCTGTAATGAGAACAACTACCATTCATTCAATGATGGAATCATTAGGAAGAAATTATTCAAGAAATAATGAATATGCTAGATTATTTGAGGTTGGTAAGATATATGTACCAAACGAAGATGAAACTGTTCTTCCAACTGAAAGGAATATTCTAACAATTGGTATGTATGGAGATTGCGATTATTTAGATTTAAAGGGAGTAGTAGAAAATATTGTTGAAGCTTTGGGTTTAAATAAGGTGACATTTGTTCGTGAAGCTGAAAATTCTAGTTATCATCCAGGTAAAACTGCTGCTTTAATGATTGGCAAATCAAAAGTAGGGGTATTAGGTGAAGTTCACCCTGACGTTTCAGAAAACTATGGTGTTGATGTTAACTGTTATTTAGCTGAATTAGATTTAGATCTATTATTTAATAGTGCTGAAACAACAAAGAAGTATAAACCACTTCCAAAGTTCCCAGCAGTTACAAGAGATATAGCTTTATTAGTAAATGATGAAGTATTAGTGCAAGAAATAGAAGATACTATTAAAAAAGCTGGTGGAAACTTAGTTGAAAAAGTAAAATTATTTGATATTTATAAAGGAACTCAAATACCAGAAGGTAAAAAGAGTATAGCTTATGCAATTGCATATAGAGATGAAAAAAAGACACTTACTGATAATGATGTCAATAAAGTTCACGATAAGATATTAAGAAGTCTTGAATATAAACTAGGTGCCACTTTAAGATAATAGATAGTAAATAAAAGGTATTTTAGAGTTAATATTATTACTCTAAAGTATCTTTTATTATTTTAGTTATAATTAGATTATAACTATATTGTAATTATATATACATTCCTTGGAATATTTATGTTAAAATTATATTAGTTATAATTATTATGTTAATGAGGTGTGCTATGAATACTATAACTATTAAGATAAATGGGATTGAATATAATCTAAAAGGAAGAGAAAATGAAGAGTATTTATTACAAGTTGTAAAATATGTAGATGGAAAAGTTAGAGATATTATGGCAAACAATAGAAAGTTGAGTTCTACAGCATCAGCTACACTTGTTTCATTAAATATAGCAGATGAATTATTTAAAGCAGATATAGAAATAGAAGAATTAATGAAAAAAAATACTTCTTTAGAAGAAAGAAACATAACATTAAAAGAAAGATTAAAAGAAATTAGAGAAG
Source organism: Clostridiaceae bacterium AF10-41 (assembly GCA_027686065.1). Taxonomy (GTDB): domain Bacteria; phylum Bacillota; class Clostridia; order Clostridiales; family Clostridiaceae; genus Clostridium. The sequence goes on along the minus strand of JAQCTH010000075.1, from coordinate 8,774 downwards.
AAGCAGAAATCCTTGAGTTTAATAGCAATAAAGAAATAGACAAATTAATAAATGAATTAAACAAAAGGATTTTAGAGGATGAAGAATTAAAAAATAAAATTAATCTTCTTGAGAATGAAGAGGAAGAAAATAAACTTTTAAAAGAAAAGATATTAAGTTTAGAAACAGAAATATCTTCTAAACAAATAAAAATTGATGAAAAATTATCATTAGAGTCAGAAATAAATTCTTTAAGAAATGAAAATTCAATGCTCAGAGAAGAATTAGAAAATTATTATAAAGAATTAGAAAATTTAAAGGAAAGTAATTACTTGTTGAAAAATAATGAAATAGGGTATAAAGAAAAATTTATTAAGCTTAATGAGGAATGTAAGATAATAGAAGAAGATTTTAAAAAGACAAAGGCAGAAAAAGAATTCTTAAAGCAAAGAAACAAAGAAATAAAATTCCAATTACAAAATTCAAAATATAAGGTATTAGATTTAGAAAAAAAATTAATTGATATACAAGTAAAGCTGGCAATAGAAAAAAAACATAAAAATGCTTTACTAAAAGATGTTTAGTCAGTATATTATTTCTATAAAGACAGCTTGATTTTGGAATTGAGCTGTTTTTATATTAAGTAGAACAACTTAATTTCTAGCAATAGAAAAAAGTTATAAATTGTGATATATATAATTAGTGAAGATAAAAGCATAATAAACTAAAGTTTAGGAGAAGTATTTATGAATAAAGTAGAAATTTTAGCTCCAGCTGGGAGCATGGAAAGTCTTGTAGCAGCAATGAATAAGGGTGCAGATGCAGTTTATTTAGGTGGAAATAAGTTTTCAGCTAGAGCATATGCATCCAATTTTGATAATGATAATATGATAAAAGCTGTTGATTATGTACATAGCTATGGAGCTAAGGTTTATGTAACATTAAATACTATATTAAAAGAAAATGAAATTGAAGAAGCAGTTAGATATGTAGGTTTTTTATATGAAATAGGAGTAGATGCAATAATACTTCAAGATTTAGGATTATTTAAAAGAATAAAAGAAGATTATCCTGATTTTGAAATACATGCATCTACACAAATGACTATACATAATGGAGAAGGTGCATTATTTTTTAAAGAAAGAGGTTTTCATAGAATAGTTTTATCTAGAGAATTATCTGTAGATGAAGTTAAATATATTTCTAAAGATTTAGGGATAGAAACAGAAATATTTGTTCATGGCGCATTATGTATATCATACTCAGGCCAATGTCTTATGAGTTCTATGATAGGTGGAAGAAGTGGAAATAGAGGTAGATGTGCTCAACCTTGTAGAATGGAATATACATTAAAGGGAAATAAATCTGGTGAAAAAAAAGCATATCTTTTAAGCCCTAAGGATACATGTACAATAGAAGATATGAAAGATATTATAGATTCAGGAACATATTCATTAAAAATAGAAGGAAGAATGAAAAGACCAGAATATGTTGCGGGAGTAGTAGAAAATTATAAAAGTGCAGTAGAAAAACAAATATACAATACAGAATATAATGTTAGCAAAGGAAAAAGAGAATTATTACAGCTATTTAATAGAGGGGGATTCTCTAAGGCTTATTTACATAAAAATGTTGGAATGGATATGATGAGCTTTAAACATCCGAGGAATACTGGAGTTCCTTTAGGTAAAATTGAAAAAAGTGGCGAAATAGTCTTGAAAGAAGATATTGCTTTAGGCGATGGATTTAGATTTAGGGAAAGTGGATATTCAATAAATAAAATTATCAATAATGGTAAAGAAGTAAAGGAAGCTAAAAGAGGAGAAAAAGTGAAAATATTTCCAACTGCTTATAAGAGTGGAGATGAAATATTCAAATCATTAGATAAAAAACTATTTGATTCTTTAGAGGATTCTATAAAATCATATAATAGAAAGATTTCTTTAAAAGCAGATGTTACTTTTAAAGTTTTAGAACCATTGAAAATAACAATAAATTATAATGATAAAAACTATGAATTTTTAGGTGAGGTTATACAAAAGGCAGAAAAAAGACCTTTAGATAAAGATAGGGTTATAGATTCACTATGTAAATCTGGGGATTGTGTTTTTAAGATAGATGAAATTGAGTTTAAATGCTTTGATGATGGGTTTATAAAAGTTAGTGATTTAAATAACTTAAGAAGAGAAGCTTTAGAAGGAATTCAAAAATCTATTACAAAATCTTTTAGAAGAAAAAGACCTCAAAAAATAAATAGAATTGATAATATTAAGAGAAGTAATATCAGTTTAGATATGGTATATCAATGTGTTACAAAAGAACAACTTAATGTTTTAATAGAAGAAGGAATTAAAGATATAATAGTTGATATATTTAGTAGAGATAAAGATGCTATAAAGATTAATGATTTAATAGAAGTATCTAAGAATAAGGATATTAATATATATTTAAAGGTTCCAAATATAATTAAAAGTGAATTTGATAATGTAATAAATATAATAGAAAAGGTAAAAGAATATATTAAAGGGATAGTAACTGTTAATGTTGGAATAATTAGAAAATATCAAGATGAAGTAGCAATAATAGGTGATTATAAATTGAATATAATAAATTCAGAAGCTTTAAAGTTTTATCAAAATGAAATTGATATCCCTACCTTGAGCTTGGAGCTTAACAGAAAAGAAATTAAAAATATGCTAAAGGGAAATGAAGGAAATGTACAAGGAATAATATATGGCAAAACTGAGCTTATGATAAGTGAGTATTGCCCTATTGGAAGTACTTTTGGAGAAAAGTCATCATGTAAGGATTGTAATTTAGCATGTACAAGAGATGAATTCACATTAATAGATAGAATGAATGAAAAATTTAGAGTAATGACTGATATATTTTGTAGAAGCTATATTTTAAATCATCATCCATTAAACCTTATAGAAGAGATGAATGATTTAAAAGATCTTGGAGTAAATTCATTTAGAGTTGAATTTAGAGATGAAAGTTCAAATGAAGTAAAAAGAGTACTTAAAATGATAAGAGGAGAAGAGCAGGCCAATACTAATACTTATACAAAAGGTCATTATAGAAGAGGAATAGAATAGGGGATAAAATATGAGTATTATATTACATAGGTATTTACTTTTAGGAGTAATATTATTAAATTTATTAGCTATATTAAGAAGTAGAAAGTTTTTAAATAATACACAAATAGTAAATACAAGTGTTGAATATAGAAGAGAAGGTATTAAATTAATAAAAGATTTTTGGAAAAAACAAATAATAATGATTGCAATAGGAGTAACACTATTTTTATTAGCTGTAATAATTAAAGAAAATGATAACAAGATTGCAATTAATACATTTTCACTTATAAATTATCTATATGTGTTAATTTCAGTAGTGTTAGTTACGTATAACTATAATAATTTTAATAGAGAAATAGCTAATTTATTAAACAAAATTAAAAGTTAGGGTAATGAAGAGGAGATATTATGGAAGAAAGAACTCTTAGAGTATTAGAATTTAATAAGATAAAGGAAAAACTAAAAGAATATGCAATAACACATGGTGGAAAAGAGATTATAAATAATCTTAGACCATATGATACTGTATTTGAAGTTGAAAATAAACTTAAGGAAAGTAACGAAGCGTTAGATTTATTAATAACAAAAGGGAATCCTCCTTTTGAAGGATTATTTGATGTTAGAGAAGGAATAGAAAGAGCTAAAAAAGGAGGAGTATTATCTGCTGGACAATTACTAAGAATTGGTGGTATGTTAAAATGTTCAAGAAGATTTAAGGAATATATATCTAGAAGAGAAGATGAAGTTCCTCATATAATTTTAGAAGATTTAGCCTATATATTAACTCCTATTAAAAGCCTTGAAGAAATTATAGAGATTTCTATAATTTCAGAAGAAGAAATAAGTGATAGGGCAAGTAGTACATTAAATGGGATAAGAAGAAATTTAAAAGAAAAAAATTCTTCTGTAAGAGATAAAATAAATTCAATTGTACGATCAAATGCAAAGTACCTTCAAGATGCATTATATACAATGAGGGGAGATAGATATGTTTTACCAGTAAAGGCTGAATATAAGGGAGCAGTTCCAGGACTTGTTCATGATCAAAGTTCAACTGGAGCAACATTATTTATAGAACCTATGAGTCTTGTTAATTTAAATAATGAAATAAAAGAACTTAAGCTTAAAGAAAAAGCAGAAATCGAAAGAATATTAATGGATTTATCTAACAGGGTTTACGAAAATATTGAATCTGTGGAATCTAATTATAAAATTCTTACAGAACTAGATTTTATATTTGCAAAAGGAAAATATGCTTCTAGTTTAAATGCTATTTGTCCAGATGTTAATGAAGATAGAAGTTTTGATATAATTCATGGAAGACATCCTTTAATTGATCCTAAAATAGTTGTTCCTTCTGATATATATTTAGGGAATGAGTTTAATACACTAATGATTACTGGGCCTAATACTGGAGGTAAGACAGTAACATTAAAAACTGTTGGGTTACTACATTTAATGGGACTTAGTGGACTTTTAATACCAGCAAAAGATGCTTCGAGCATAAGTTTTTTCACAAAAATATTTGCGGATATAGGAGATGAGCAAAGTATAGAGCAATCTCTATCGACCTTTTCATCTCATATGACTAATATAGTAAAAATAATGAAGGAAGCAGATAAGAATTCACTAGTTCTATTTGATGAACTAGGTTCAGGTACTGATCCAGTTGAAGGGGCAGCATTAGCAATAGCTATAATAGACACATTAAGAGAACAAGAAGCAAGATTAATTGCTACAACACATTATAGTGAATTAAAAGGATATGCCTTAAGAACACCTGGTATTGAAAATGCATCTGTTGAATTTGATGTTGAAACATTAAGGCCTACGTATAGGCTTTTAATAGGGGTTCCAGGAAAATCAAATGCATTTGAAATTTCAAAAAGGCTAGGACTTCAAGATGAAGTAATAAATAAGGCGAAAAGTAACATTTCCTCAGAAAACCTTCAATTTGAAGACTTAATAAGAGATCTTCAAGAGAAGAGCATTTTAGCTAATAGAGATGCTAGGGAAGCTAAAAGAATAAAATTAGAAGCAGAAGATCTTAAAAATAAGTATGATGAGAAGTTTAAAAAATTAGAAGAAGTTAGAGATAAAGCTTATAATGATGCTAGAAGAGAGGCAAAGGATATTATAGCCAAAGCAAAAGATGAAGCAGATGAGATATTAAAGGCAATGAGAGAACTTGAAAAACTTGGAATTGCGCAAGGTGGGAGAGCTAGATTAGAGGAAGAAAGAAAAAAACTTAAAGATAGCTTAGAAAAAAAGGAAAATTCATTATATAAGACAAGAGAAAACACAGGCGAAGCCATTGAAAAGGTGATTTTAGGAATGGATGCATATCTTCCTTCGTTAAATCAAAATGTAATAATAGTTTCAATGCCTGATTCAAAAGGAGAGGTTCAAGTAGAAGCAGGTATAATGAAAATAAATGTTAAATTAAAGGATCTAAGAAAAGTTAATAATACACCAGTAAAAAAAGAAAAGAAAAAAAGAGAACTTAAGTTGAACTTGAAATCAATAGAAAGTAGAGTTGACTTAAGAGGGATGGATGCAGAAGAAGCTTGCTACAAAGCAGATAAATATTTAGATGAAGCTTATATGGCTAATTTAGGAGAGGTAACAATAGTACATGGAAAAGGAACAGGAATTTTAAGAAAAGCTATAAATGATATGTTAAAAAGACACCCACATGTAAAGAGTTATAGATTAGGTGAGTATGGTGAAGGTGGAGATGGAGTTACAATAGCAATTCTTAAATAAAATAATAATTAAAATACTATTAAGATAAAAAGAGACTCATGTTTCAGAGTCTTTTTTTATGTTATAATTATATAAGAAAAGAGGTGTGATATGTATCTTATAAGTAGTTGTTTATGTGGAGTTAATTGTAAATATAGTGGAGGTAATAACTTAAATAATAAATGCTTAGAGCTTTTCAAAGAAGGTAAGGCTATATTAGTATGTCCTGAAGAACTAGGGGGACTCCATACACCAAGAACTCCTGCAGAAATAAAAGGTAGCTCAGAAGGAATCTTAAATGGTAAGGATAAAATTATAACTAAAGAAAATATAGATGTTACTAAAGAATTCTTAAAGGGTGCATATGAAACTTTACATATAGCTAAGTTAAGTAATATAAATAAGGCGATTTTAAAAGAAGGAAGTCCATCATGTGGAGTTAATTATGTTTATGATGGTAACTTTAATGGAACAAAAATAAAGGGAAAAGGTTTGACGGCTACTCTTTTAGAGAAATATGGAATAGATATTATAAGTGATATTGACTGGAAGGAGAATAACTGTGGGAATATTTGATATCTTTAAAAAAATTAAAAGAAAATCTAATGAAGATGAATATGATGAAGATGAATATGAATATGAATTTGAAGAAAAAGTGGAAGGTTTAAGAAAAGTTGATAATAGATTTAAGGATGAATTTAATGAAGAAATAGACGAGAAAAAAGAATTAGAAACATATGAAGATAAAGAAGATATAAGTGTAAAAAAAGAGGTCAAACTAACAAAAGAAGAAATAGAAGAATTAATTTCAAATGAAATTTTAAAAGTAATTGAAGTATATGATGATTTTAATAAAGTTAAAATATCAGCAAGAGAAGCTGCTAATAGTATTGGTAAAGAATATTTAAATGAGTTACCAAACTATTTAAGTGGTAAAATACACAGACCAAGTAGGTTTATAGATAAATATGATGATATTGGAGAATGGAATATAATTGTTGAAAATTCTGTTCTAATGATAATTTATAGTTATAAGGAAGATGCTATAGATGTATTACAAAGAATTTCTCAAAGAAATTCCAATTTAAATCTTAAAGCTACAAATTTATTATGCAAATTAGCAAGCGAGGACACTAAGACTGATGAAATAGTAAATTCAATAATGAATAATTTGATTGTTTTTAACGATGAAAATAAGATCATAATTTTAGGGTTTATGTCTCAAATTAAAGAAAATAATCAAGTGATTGGTCTTATTCAACATTTTTATAAAAGTTTTATAAGAAGTGGAGAAATAGAAAATGCTTATAAAACTTTAAAACATTTAATAAATGCTGCAGAAAGGTTTACAAATGGGCATTTAAACTTTTTAAAATCATTAGCTATGGGTAAAAATACTCTTAACTTAGAAGAAGTAACAGTTATTGAAGAAGAGGATCCTAAAAGTATACAAATGGATAAAATTGATGACTATCTAAGAGTAGATGCAGCTATAACATACTATACTTTAAATCAAAAAGATGATGATATAAATAGTAAACTTTATTATTTAAGCGAATATTCATTAGATAAAAATTTAAGAGAAAAAATAAAATCATTATTAAAATTATAATATATAACTTAATTAGATTTATATTTTGTTATTAATTATCAAATATTAATTAAATTTAAAACTAATGAAATATTATCTAGATTTTATAATAAAAATATATTTTAACTATAAATAATTTTTGTTATAATGCTAAATAGTAATGGAGGGATAAGCTTTGGTGAAAAGTAAATCAAAAAGAAAAAAACAAATGTTAAAAAGAAGAATTATAGCATTAATTATTTTTGGAATAGTTATAGGTGGAGTTGTTTATGCTCCTATTAAATTAAAGCATATTAATTTAATACAAATAGAAGCAAAAGCAAGTGAACGTTTTAATAATAAAATGAGTTTTATAGAAGATTATAAGAAGATTAAGGAAAATTTGAGTAATTTATATGCATCAGATGATAAACTACAAGAAATAAACGAATCTATTGACGTAATAGATGAAAACCTATCAAATGGAGTTAGCGAAGAAGTTGAAAACTTAATTTCAAAATTAAAATCAGTTATAAGTGATTTAAGTGCTGCTAATCAAATAGAGCTTGAGAATATATTCAATGATGTAAATAGTGACAATATTAATAATTTTACTCAAGAAGAAATAAATAAAGTTAATGAATATACAAATGAATATAATGAATTATTTAGAAAAGAAAAATATAAACAAGCAAAGGAAACTTTAAATTTATTAAGCAATTATATAAAGGAAACAAAAAAAGTTGCTAGCGAAAGAAAAATAAAAGAAACTTATGAACAAAAATCAAATGAAGATTCTAGTTTAAGAGAAGCAAAATATATAAATGGAATATTGATTGTAAATAAGGAATTTGGATTACCTGATAGCTTTTCACCAGGCGAAAGTGCTGAAGCGAGACAAGCTTTTGAAAATATGAAAGCCGATGCATCAAAAGAAGGAATATACCTTAATGCCTTTTCAACTTATAGAAGTTATTGGAGTCAAAATATATTATATTGGAACTATGTTTCAAATTACGGACAAGATCCTACAGATACATTTTCTGCAAAACCTGGTTTTAGTGAACATCAGACAGGACTTGCTTTTGATATTGGAGGTTTAGATAGGTATCTTTGGGCAGAAGAAGATTTTAAATATACGGATGAAGCAAAATGGCTAAAAAATAATAGCTATAAATATGGATTTATTTTAAGGTATCCAGAAGGTAAAGAATGGAAAACGGGATACATGCATGAATCATGGCATTTTAGATATATTGGAGTAGATAATAGTATAAATTTTAAAGATAGTGATTTAACATTAGAAGAATATTTAGGATTATAAGGGGATGTCTATGACATCCCCTTATAATATAAGTTGAGAGTGTAAAATAGTCTGTGTAAACTTCAAAAGATGATAT
>JAQCTH010000074.1 GCA_027686065.1 Clostridiaceae bacterium AF10-41 | reverse complement strand
ACTATTAAAATTCCTTAAGTAATTTAATAAATAACTTTTGCTATTGGTATATCCTGAAATAAAGGAATCATTTTCAATACCATTAACTATTTCATCTATTATTATTTTAGATTTTAAAACATTAACATTAATTTCAGTAATAAAATCATCTGTAAAAGTTATGTTATTCTGAATGTTTTGTCTCATAATACCTGTTACTTCTCTTAAAGAATATATTTCATCGTTTAAATTAACATAACTCTTTTTACCAATTATCTTTTCTATTAATTTTCTATCCAAAACGGCCTCCTTAAAACAAATTAAACTTACTCTAATTTTAATGTTATTTAGGATAGCTTTCAATAGGTTAAATTCATATTGCTCTTAATAAATTTGCCATTTCAATTGCGCACATAGCGGCATCATACCCTTTATTTCCAGCTTTTGTTCCTGCTCTTTCAATGGCTTGCTCAATAGAATCAGTAGTTAAAACTCCAAATATAACAGGTACTTCACTATCTAATGAAACTGATGCAACTCCTTTTGATACTTCAGCACATACATAATCAAAGTGAGGTGTTGATCCTTTTATAACCGCTCCTAAACAAATAATCGCATCATATTTTTTACTATTCGCCATCTTCTTTGCTATTAAAGGGATTTCAAATGCACCTGGCACTAAAGACAGTTCAATATCATTTTCATTAACACCATGTCTTTTCAATCCATCCAATGCTCCATCTACTAACTTAGAAACAATAAAATCATTAAATCTTCCCGCTACTATTCCAATGTTCAAATCTTTTCCAACTAGGTTTCCTTCAAATACTTTCATTTTTTATACCTCCAAAGTTATTATTATAAAATGTGATTCATTTTTTCTTTTTTAGTTTTTAAGTAAAAATTATTCTCAGCATTTGGTCTTATTATTACTGGAACTATTTCTGATACCTTTATTCCATAACTTTCTAATCCTTCAACTTTTTTAGGGTTATTAGTAATAAGCTTTATATTACTTGCTTTCAAAGACTTTAATATAGAAGCTGCAATATCATAGCTTCTTAAATCTGGATAAAACCCAAGTTTTAAATTAGCTTCTACAGTATCATATCCTTCTTCTTGAAGCTTATATGCTTTAAGCTTATTTATTAAGCCAATTCCCCTTCCTTCTTGTCTCATATATAATAAAATTCCAGTACCTTCTTCTTTTATGCTTTTTAACGCAAAATCTAATTGTTCACCACAATCACATCTTTTTGATCCAAATATATCGCCTGTTAAACATTCTGAATGTACTCTAACTAGTATGGAATTAACATTTTCAATATCTCCAAGTACCAAAGCCACATGCTCTTTACCAGAAACTTTTTCAGTAAATCCATACATTTTAAAATCACCATATTTAGTTGGCATTTCAATTTCTGCTTCAGTTTCAATTAGTAGTTCTTCTTTTTGTCTATATTTAACTAAATCGTCAATTGTTATAAGCTTCAAATTATGTTCCTTTGCAAATTTAATTAAATCATTTGTTCTAGCCATAGTTCCATCATCTTTTATTATTTCACAAATTACACCAGCCTCTTTTAACCCAGCTAGTCTTGCTAAATCGATAGCCGCTTCAGTATGTCCACGTCTTTCTAAAACACCATTGTCTTTAGCTATTAATGGAAACATATGTCCTGGTCTTCTAAAATCATTAGCAATACTATTTTCATCTAATAACTTTTTTATTGTTAATGCTCTTTCATGAGCAGAAATTCCAGTAGTAGTATCTATATGATCTACAGAAACTGTAAAGGCTGTTTCATGATTATCTGTATTTACGCTAACCATGCCTTCTATATTTAATTCATCCGCAATATCTCTTTTTATTGGCATACATATTAACCCTTTTCCATATGTAGCCATAAAATTTATAGATTCACCAGTAACCTTTTCTGCTGCCATTAAAAAATCGCCTTCATTTTCTCTTCCTTCATCATCAATTACAATAATTATTTTACCTTCTTTAATATCATTAATTGCTTCTTTTATTGAATTAAATTTATACATTGAAATTATCCTCCTACATGAATCCATTATCTTTCAAGAAATTTTCATTTATTTTAAATTCTTTTTTTATCTCTTTATCATTAAAGCTTATAAAGCTTTCTATATATTTACCTACAATGTCACATTCGATGTTTACAAAGCTTCCAACTTTTTTCTCCATTAAAGTAGTTTCACTAATTGTATGGGGTATTATGGAAAGTAAAAACTTTTCATTGTCTACATATGCCACTGTTAGGCTTATTCCATCAATAGCGACCGAACCTTTTTCAACTATATATTTAATAACAGAATATAAAGGTTTAACAGCTATGAGTGTAGCCACTTCATCTTTAGCTATAGATGTTATTTCTCCTATACAATCAATATGCCCACTTACAATATGACCTCCAAATCTACAATTTGCACTTAGTGCTCTTTCTAAATTTACTTTAGATCCTATTTGAAGACTTCCTAAATTACTTCTTTTTAAAGATTCTAAAACAATATCAGCTGTAAATTCAGTAGACATTATACTTGTTACTGTTAAACAAACACCATTTACAGAAATGCTATCTCCTATATTTGTATTTTCTAATGCCTTATTAGCCTGTACTTTTATTTGGCAATATTTAAGTCCTTTTTTAATTTCTCTTATAACACCTATTTCTTCAACTATCCCTGTAAACAAATTATCACCCCCCTATATATCCAGTTAGTAATATATCTTCATCTAGAAGTTTAGCTTTTAAATCAGTAACTTTATAAGCTTTACTCAATAAGTCTATTCCCTCTCCCTCAATACAAGTTTTAGAATCTATTCCACCTATTATTTTAGGAGCAACAAATATCATCACTTTATCGACTATTCCAGCTTTTAGTGCAGAGTAATTCAATTCTCCCCCGCCTTCTAAAAGAATGCTATCTATTTCAATTTCTCCTAGTTTTAACATTAAATCATTTAGATTTACTTTATTATTTAATGATTTTGTTATTAACACCTCAGCTCCAAGATTTATTATTATATTCCTTTTATTTATATCTGATTTTTCTGTAGTGGCTATTATTGTTTTATAATTGCTTGAGGTTTTTAATATTTTAGAATCTATTGGAATTTTAAGATTACTATCAACTATAATTCTTATAGGATTTCTTCCACCTTTAATATTACAAGTTAAAGTTGGATCATCCATAAGTACTGTATTTATTCCAACCATAATTCCACTTAACTCATTTCTTAGTCCGTGCACTTTTAATCTTGATAATTCTCCAGTTATCCATTTAGATTCTCCAGTTCTAGTTGCTATCTTTCCATCTAAAGAAATAGCAGATTTTAAAACAACATACGGTTTTTTAGTTTTTATATATTTAATAAAAACTTCATTTAGCTTTAAACATTCTTTTTCTAATACTCCAATCTTAACTTCAATTTTAGCGTGTTTTAATTTTCTAATACTTTGCCCAGAAACTAATGGATTTGGATCTAAATTTCCTATTACAACTCTAGAAACTTTGGAAGAAATTAATCTGTCTACACAAGGAGGCGTTTTACCATAATGAAAGCAAGGCTCTAATGTTACATATATAGTTGATTCCTCAACACTTTCACTTGAATTATTTATGGCCTCTATTTCAGCATGATTTCCACCATAGTTTCTATGATATCCTTGCCCTATTATTTTCCCATTTTTTACAATAACAGCTCCGACTAATGGATTAGGATTAACCTTACCTTTTCCTTTCTTAGCTAATTCAATAGCTAATTGCATGTACTTTTCATCCATCTTTTAACTCCTTCTCTTTATTTATAAAGCAAAAATGCTCTGAGTAAATCTATCCCAGAGCATTAAAACACAATAATATAAATAATCAATATAAATAAAAGCTTTTTATTTTGCATAAAAAATAATATTAAAAAACTCTGAAATATAAAAATATTTCAGAGCCAATATAACAGTATAACAAATAAAAGTAATTATAAATAAAAATCACTTAAATACATTATCTTCTTCCATCCAGACTTTACTGTCGGCCTCGGAATTTCACCGAATCATGCTAAAATAGCTCGCGGGCTTTACCGCCGGTAGGGAATTTCACCCTGCCCTGAAGATTTATTCAATTTTATATTGTTATTTTATTATCATTTTTATTTATTGTCAACAATAAGTTTTATAAAAGTTAAATACATATAGTTTCATATAATGCTTAATATATACTACTATTTTTCATATCTATAAAAAGTAATACACCAAGTAATGACATTATCAAATATTAAACTAAGAATAAATATATGCTTTACTTCTCCTTAATAAATTTTTACCAATAATAGAGTTATTTCACTACATAATTTAGCTAATTACATCTATTTATTGACAAATCTAACTAGAACGTTAAAAAGCATGCTAATTAATCAAAATTAACATGCTTTTCTATAATAAAAGTTAATATAATTTTATATTTTCATATTTAGAATAAACTTTTTACTATTATAAATATCTATTATTTATGGTTCTTCATTCATAATTCCTAATTTATCAAATATTATAAATGCTAAGTTTAAAGCAATTCCTACTACAGTTGCTAGTCCCATTCCTTTTAACTCTACAACACCTATATTTAATTTTATACCACTTAATCCTACAATAAATATGATTGATGTAAGAATTAAATTTCTTGATTTAGAAAAATCTATTTGTTCTTCTATAAAAGTTCTAAGTCCTGATGTTGCTATAGTCCCAAATAATAATAAGCTTACACCACCTACTACTGGAGTTGGGATAGTACTTATTATGGCTGAAAGTTTACCTGAAAATCCTAATATTATTGAAATTATTCCTGCACCACATATTACATACACACTATATACTTTTGTTAATGCCATAACCCCTATATTTTCACCATAAGTAGTTGTTGGCACTGACCCAAACATACCTGAAATTACAGTTGATAATCCATCTCCTAATAATGATCTATGAAGTCCTGGATTTTCTGATAAGTCTTTTCCTACTATGCTACTAGTAACCTTTAAATGTCCTATATGTTCTGCTATTACTACAAATGTAGCTGGAAGTATAGTTAATATAGCCGTCATATCAAATTTAGCTATTTTTATTTGTGGTATTGCAAAAAATGTTGCATTATTTATAGCATTAAAATCTACAAGCCCCATAAAGCAAGCTGTTATATAACCAACAACAACCCCTATTAAAATAGGTATTACTTTTAAAAATCCTCTTAATAATACATTACTTAATATAACTGTTATAAGTGTAACCATTGAAACTATAACCCACGTTGTATTAAGTTCTGGTGAATTTGATCCTCCAACTGAAAACCCTGCCATATCAGCTGCAGTACTAGCAAGCTCTAGTCCTATTATAGTAACTATTGCCCCCATTGCTGCTGGTGGAAATAACTTGTTAATCCATCCTGTTCCTGTATAACCCACAATAATTGCTACTATTGAAAAAACAAGACCTGAAACTACAAAGCCACTTTGTACAGTTTGAAAATTATAACCTTCACTAAATAATAAAAATGTTGGTGCTAGAAAAGCAAAGCTTGATCCTAAATAAGCTGGTATTCCTCTTTTGGTTATAAAGGCATAAAGTAATGTACCTATTCCATTAAAGAATAATACTGTTGTTGGATCAATGTTAAATAAGATAGGAACTAAAATAGACGCTCCAAACATTGCAAATAGATGTTGTATGCTTAATGGAATTGCCTTCGCCATTGGAACTTTTTCGTTGACATCAACCATTAAAACTTCATTTTCTGATACTTTTTTCATATGATTATCCCCCTTCTTAGTTTCTCAGAACTAAATTAAAAGTATTTTTATAAAATATATCATTTTTTTCGTCTAAATACAACATATTTTTCAAAAATTTTAATATACTTTGTTTTTTGATTTTTATTTTATATCATTTACGAGTATATTATTTAAGTGTTATAATAGTATCTATTTTACTACATAAACAATTTTTGTAAATAGTTGTTGCAATTTTAAATTTATAATAAGTGGTGTTAAATTTTTGCTAAAGTTATTCTTCTTTTATCAAAACTAAGAATTCTTATGTTATAATTTTCTTTATTAGAAAAAAGGAGATAGATATATGTATAGATATCTAAAAATGAAAAACCTTCATTATCATATATTTTGTATAATTATTGTATTTATTATATCTACTATAGCAACTTCTTCCTCATTACTTTTAAACTATTGGGGAGTACGTAAAGAAAATCTTCTTATGATTTTTTTAATAGGTGTTCTTATTTCTACTGTTGCGACAAGAGGCTATATCTATGGATTCCTTAGTGCAATAATTAGTATTTATTTGTTCAACTTTTTTTTCACAGAACCACTATATTCTCTTGCAATAAGTAATAAACAAGATATTCTTTTAATTATATTTTTTCTAATGGCGGCACTTATATGTGGCATTATGTCATCAAAATTCCAGCACCAAACTAAAATAGCAAAGCAAAATGAACGTACTGCACAATTTATGTATGAAATCACAGAAAGTTTTTTAAACCTTGTAGGTACAGAAAATATTGTTAATAATGCACTAAAATGTATCTATGAAAAAACAGGTCTTTCTTGTATCATTAAACTTGATTCTAATAAGTTTGAAGGTTGCAAAGACTTTTTCCATACACCAAATAGTATCTATGATTTTACTAATTCCTTTGATTATGAAATGCCAATAAAAGGAGTTTCAAATCAAATTGGAACTATTATATTTCGCTCCTGTGAACCTTTTTCAGAAGATATTAGTAAAATAATAAATACAATAGTTTATCAAATGGCTCTTATTCTTGATCGTGAATATATTTATCTTGAACGACAAAAAATTAAACTTGATATGGAAAGTGAGCACTTAAAAAGCACCCTTTTAAGAAGTATTTCTCATGATATACGTACTCCATTAACAGGAATAATGGGAGCGAGTAATGTTATTATGGAACATATTAATTCACTAACTAATGTAGAAATTAAAAAACTTGCATCAGATATAAATGAGGAATCTTCATGGCTTATTATGACTGTTCAAAATATATTGGATATGACACGAATTACAGATGGAAAATTTGCTATTAATACTAATTATGAATCCGTTGACGATCTTATTAACCAAGCAGTCTCTCGTCTTCCATCTTTTTATGACTTAACGAGACTATCTATTTCCATACCAGATGATATTTTTCTTGTTAATGTAGATGGTAAGCTTTTTGTACAAGTGATTATGAATCTAATTGATAATGCTTTTAAGCATTCTGGAGATAATTCGCAAATTATACTTAGTGCTTATCCCCAAAATTCACTTATGGTATTTCAAGTATCGGATAACGGTTATGGTATCGATCCTTCTATACTTAATGATATTTTTAATGGTTTTATAACCATGCCAACTCATACTGCTGATAAAGGAAGAGGAGTAGGTCTTGGCCTTTCAATCTGTAAAGCAATCATAATGGCTCATGGTGGTTCTATTTCGGCATCAAACAATGCCAATGGTGGTTCTACTTTTAAGATTACATTACCTTATGAAAAAGAATAAAAATAATTTTTCAGTTTTATTGAAAGGAGTTTTATTATAATATGATTGATACTAAATCTATTCTAATTATAGAGGATGATTCTAAAATTACTAATTTTATGTCTATGGCTTTAAAAGCAAAAGGCTATCAAGTAATATCTGCTACTACAGGAAGGGATGGTATTCTTGCGTTTTGCACACAATCCCCAGATATTATAATGCTTGACCTTGGCCTTCCAGACATGGATGGTAATGAGATTATTAAAGAAGTACGAAATGTTTCTCAAATACCAATACTTGTTGTTTCTGCTAGAGAATTTGATAATGATAAAGTTTCAGCTCTTGATGCTGGTGCTAATGATTACGTTACAAAACCTTTTTCTATGGGTGAGCTTCTTGCTAGAGTTCGTGTAATGGAACGTTTCATTGTTAGAGAGAATTTTATTCAACCAGAAAGTATTTACCATTTCGATGAACTTACAATTGATACAGAAAGAAGACGAATATTTCTTGGTCAAAAAGAAATTCACCTTACACCGCTTGAATATAAATTGCTTTTCTTACTAATCTCTAATTGCGGAAAGGTTGTTACTCACAGACAGATTATGAAAGAAGTATGGGGGTATTCAGAAAGTGGTGATTCCAAGAGCATACGTGTTTGTATGGCAAGTTTACGCCGTAAAATTGAAAATGATACTTCTCATCCACGCTTTATACTTACTGAAATTGGAATAGGCTATAGATTTACAGATAAAAACTAAAGAGATGGTTGCATCAATTAAAATATTCTAGATTATGAATAGTTTGATTGATGCAACCATTTTTTTGCTTTATTCAGTTTTCGAAGAAAGCTTAAATACATCAGTAGAAAGTCCCATTACTACTATATGGTCCTCTTCTTTAAACACATATTTTCCTCCTGGTGCTGGATTTAATAAATTTTTATTTTTTATCGCAATAATGTTAACCTTATAATTGGCTCTTACATTAATATCTTCAATAGTTTTTCCAAGCCAATTAGATGATATTGGTATTTCTAGTATACAATATTCAGAAGTAAGTTCTATATAGTCGAAGATATTTGTAGCATTATATCTTACTGCAAGTTTTTCTGCAATTTCCTTTTCAGGATAAAAAACCTCATCTGCTCCTACCTTTCTTAGAAACTCAGCTTGCCGCTCTCTCTTCGCCTTTGATACAACAAATTTTGCTCCAAGTTCTTTTAATATTGATGTAATTTCTAAAGAAGCATAAAAATCTTCACCAATTGCTACAAAGCAATAATCAAAATTATTAACACCTAAAGATCGTAAAACACCTTCCTTTGTACAATCTCCAACAAAGGAATCTTTAAATATTGGTGATAATTCTTGAATTACTTCATCATTTTTATCAACAATCATTACATCATTTCCAAGTTCCTGCATTTTACTTGCAAGATGCTTTCCTAAAATCCCCATTCCAATTACAAGTATTGATTTCATTTTGTCCTCCATTTCATTACTCTATGTGTAAATATATAATTAACCTATCATTACCTTCTCAAGAGGTCTTTTTAATGGTGCTTCCTTCTTTCTCTCTCCAAATACTAATAATAATGATAACCCCCCTATCCTTCCACCATACATAAGCACTATTAATATTATTTTTGAAAAAACTCCAAGAGATGATGTTATTCCTTTTGAAAGTCCCACTGTTGCTGCTGCAGATATTACTTCAAACATTACAGTTGAAGCACTTATTTTTTCTACAAAACATATAATCATTGTTGCAATTAGTACCCCTGCTAAATAAACATAGGTTATTACAGCAGCTTGTTTTATAAGACTTTCTTCAAGTTGCTTCTTAAATACTGTTACATTATTTTTGCCTTTTGACATTGAAAATGCTGCAATTATTACTATTGCTAATGTTGTAGTTTTTATTCCACCAGCAGTTGATCCTGGGCTTCCGCCAATAAACATTAATATCATAGTCAAAACGTTTCCTGATTCTGACAATGTTGTAAGATCCATGGAATTAAATCCAGCTGTCCTTGTTGTAACAGACATAAATAATGAAGAAATAATCTTCTGAGGTATTGTCAAGTCTCTTAAATTAGTATCTGCTTCGAATAAATAATAGCCTACAGTTCCTAGGGTAATTAATATTAACGTCGTTATAATTACTATTTTAGAATGAAGTGAATACTCTCTAAAATTATGTTTATATTTTAATATATCATCCCATACTAAAAAACCAATTCCGCCTATTATAATTAATATTACTATTGTTATGCTTACAATCATATCAGTTTCATAAGCTGTAAAAGAAGAAAATCTTTCGTATTTTCCCATAAGATCAAATCCAGCATTACAAAATGCAGATATCGAATGAAATACTCCATTGTAAAGTCCTTCTCCAAAGCCCATTTTAGGAATAAACTTACTTGCAAGTATAACTGTTCCAGTTCCTTCAAATATAAATGTTCCAATAACAATACGTTTTACTAACCTTACAATACCACTAATGCGCATATTACCTGATGACTGCATTAATATCATTCTTTCATGGAGTCCTATTTTCTTTTTAGCAAAAATGGCAAACATACTAATTATAGTCATTAGTCCAATACCACCAATTTGTATCATAAGTAATATAACTATTTGCCCAAATATAGACCAATAAGTAAAGGTATCATAGACAACAAGACCAGTAACCCCTGTCGCACTTGTTGCAGTAAATAATGCATCTATAAATGGAGTCCACTCCCTACTTCGTGATGAGAAAGGTAAACATAGAAAAATACTTCCTACTACTATAACTAAAAGAAAACTAAATGCAATAATACGTGTATAACTCAAATTGTTAATCCATTTTCTAATCATTTTTTGGTCACCTTAATTCTTTGCTTAGCAAGCATAATCATTTTTTCTGGATCATCATTAACATAAACAAATGGTACATTATTTCTATAAAATATATTTTTATAAAGTAAATCATTGCATAATAGTACTTGATTATTAATATTAGAGCTTATTTCTATTTTTCTACTCATTGTAAGGTTCTTATAATCATCACTATCTACCGCTAAAAAACATATATAGGATTCTTCAAAATTTATTATGCTTTCATCATTAATGTATACATAAGGCTCATCATTTTTTTCAAGAATCTCTAAAATCCCATCTGCGAAATCTGATTTTCCATAAACAAGTATAATTCCTCCATAAGCAAGATATTTCTTTTCTTCTGGAAAAGTAGTTGGTAATTCCAAGAAATTATCAATTTTTTTCATAACTTGATAACCTAAAAATATCATACTTAATATTATTGATACTAAAATCCATTCCATACTACTCCCCCTAATTTAATAAATAGAATTATCTGATTCGTTTCTATAATAACTCTAAATGTATAAATTTTAGGTTTAATATTATATTTTAGCATTATAATTTCATTATATTTAGATATAATTTTCTTAACGTTTTTTTAACATATTAAATATGATTTGAAATAAAAAAATATTAATGATTTTCTTTTTATTAATGTATGATGCATATAAAAGATAAAAAAACCTTTGAATTATATAATTCAAAAGCCTTTTTTAAATATAAATTAATAAAAATAATCTAATAGTACTTTAATTGCTAAATTAGAAAAATAATTTGCAGCAATAATTAATGAATCTTCATTTAAATTGTAAGAAGGGTGATGCCAATCCTTGTCTCCTGCAACTCCCATCCAAACAAAAAGACCTGGAACTTTATTTTGATATAATGCAAAGTCCTCACCGCCAGTACTTTGTTTTGCTAATACAGTATTATATCCTAATTCTGTTGCTGCTTCAGTCGCTACCTTTACAAACTTTTCATCATTATTAACTATAGGTAAATAAGAATACCATCTAAAGTCTATCTTTGCTCCAAAGGCTGCTGCGATTCCCTCTGCATTTCGTTTCATCAAGCCTGGAATGATATTACGAATATCACTTTGAAATGTCCTTACTGTCCCTTCAAGTTCAGCTCTTTCAGGTATTACATTCCAAGTATTACCTGATTGGAAACGAGTTACGCTAATAACAACATTACTAAAGGGACTTAAATTTCGGTTTACTACGGTTTGTAATCCAGAAACAATTTGGCTAGCTACTATGATAGGATCAATAGTTTTTTCAGGGATTCCAGCATGTCCACCTACTCCAACTACATCTATTTCAAATCTATCTACACTTGCCATAAGTGGACCTGGTCTTATTCCGATTGTACCTACTGGAAGATCTGGTTTGTTATGCATTCCAAATATAGCTTCCACATTATCAAGTGCTCCTGATTTAATAATTATATTTGCACCTTTTGCATTTTCTTCTGCTGGCTGAAATATAATTCTTACAGTTCCGTGTAATTCAGCTTTACGCTTTTTTATAATAATAGCTGCTCCTAAAATTGATGCAGTATGAAAATCATGACCACAAGCATGCATTACACCTAAATTTTTAGATGAAAATTCTAACCCTGTTGTCTCTAAAATTGGCAGTGCATCAATATCACTTCTTAAAGCAATAATTGGACCAGGATAATCCCCCTTTATTTCTGCAACAACTCCTATTGCTAAAGGCAAATCTAATATTTCTATATTCTCATCTTTTAACCATTGGCGGATACGTTTAGTGGTTCCATACTCTTCCATAGATAACTCAGGATTTTCATGCAACTCTCGTCTATATCTAATTAATTTATCACTTAATTTATTTTCATTTATAAATACTGTCACTTTTGTGCCTCCTCTTTTAGCTTAAATCAAGCTATATTAAGAATTCTTTTATAAATATTTAGTAATTTTAAATCTCTTGTGTAATATACCTTGCTTTATACTATTCCCATTTCACTTAAAAATTTACCTTGTCTACAACTTTCTTTACATTTAGATTTTTTAATTGGCACCAAATTTAAAACTTAAATCTGAGTTTTGTGTACCTACTGCAAAAGATATAATGACTACATATATTTGCAATCTTCAATTTTATTTTAATTACTAAATTTTTTATAATTAATTCATAAATTATATTTATTAGATATATTATATATAAATAAGTTTAAGAAGGAACATACCTAGGTATGTGAAGATAGGTTATCATGAAAATATATGATTTATCACAAAAAAGATTTGTAGATATTAATGATATTAATATCGTAAGTAAAAATAAGATTGGTGACTTAACGATAGTTTTAGATTTTGAAAATACAAATATCGGGGACACTATTATTTTATCTAATTTTGTAGATATGATTAACAATACAGGGTATGGTGCTGGTTTATCAAAACTTCCTTATGCTTATTATACTAATGATAGAAAAGTAAAAGCTTACTTTTCAGATGCTAATCTTGTTGCTTATAATCTTGATACCCTTAGAATTTATTTTGATTTCAAAATAAAAATAGTTAAAAAAATTGATAAGATACCTTATTTTTTAACTATGACGGGTGATAGCTGTGATCTGATAATTTTTAAGAAATAAGGTATTATAATTTTTTTTTAAATATGAAAAAATTTATTTTCCTAATTTTAAAAGAAATATAAATATATTTCTTTTACTATTTAATATGTATATTTGAATCTTTTATTATATATCCATTTCTTTTAAGGATTTTTATTGCTTTTTCAAAGTTTACTTCCTTAGTAAATATATAATCTGTATTATAAGTTGATACCGCGAATATTCCAATTTTATTTTCTGCTAATAATGTAGATATTTTGGACAAAATTCCTATAAGAGAAAAATCTAATATACCTTGTATCCTAAATCCCCTCCATCCATTATCACATTGAGTCACATTTGCTGGTATCAATTTTGTGCTACATACTATTGATAACTCTTCGTCTGTCTTACTAATAAAGCAAAACTCATTTGAATAATCTATTTGTGATAAATCTTTAACTTTACATATTGAAAAATCTTGATCTATTATTTTTATTTCCATAACATTACATTTCCTTTCTAGTTATTTTATATTTTAAACCATTAAGCTTTAGTGTGATGTAGAAGTAATATACATTCGTTGAGGATTTCCACCATCTCCATTTACTGTCGTTAGAAAATCCTAACCCCATTTTTCATAAAATTTTGTATGATCTGTTACTAAATATAGCTTTTTAATACCTATATTCCCTAAGTCCCTTTTGACAAAATTTAAAATATACTTTGCTATTCCTTGATTTCGATATTTTTCTTCAACAAACAAAGCACATAAATTAGATTTTAGATCTTTTCCGTCATGAAAATCATTTTCTATAACTCCTGCTCCTGCAATAACTTTTCCAAATAACTTGGTAAAACTTATATTTTTTGTTATACTAAAATATTTTATTATATATTAATGCTATTGTGCCACTTTCTAGTATTATAAATATTCCTAACCCCATAAATATGATTGGTATAACTATACGCTTATATTTTTCAATATTGTTTTTAATAAAGTTATATTCTGATAAAATTTTAGCAATATAACACCATAATCCTATAAGAAAAATGAATGTTATTATTGTTATAAGAATTTCTATTGAATTCATATTTGAAAAAAGTGGTATATATATTCCAATATTATCTCCCCCATTGGCTAAAGTCAAACTAACTACTTTAAAAACACTTGGGTTAATGATTTTTTTTATAACAGTTGTTATACTATTATCATCCTTTTCTGCTATTTCATTTAAATCGTTATCTTGGTCTTCTTTCTGATTTATAAGTTCATTATTTTTACTTTCTTTTTTATACCTAAAATATTCATTAATGCCTAAATATATAGGTATTAATCCAAGTAAACCTACATATTCATGTGGAATTATAGATATACCTAAAGTTCCTATGATACTTATTATAAGTAAAATACTTATGCCTAAATACTGTCCCAAAATTATATGATACATCTTTATACTTTTATTTATTTGTGAGAAAAATAGCATAAGTACAAATATATCATCAACATTGGTGCACACAAATGAAATTAATGCTGTTATTATTATTCCACCCATTGTATCCCCCATAATGTAAATATATTTTTTTCATTAACATTATAGCATATTTTCTAATTTAGAACTGCCGTATAACTCTTTTTAAGTACAAAATAATATCCAATCATACAATACTTTTTCATTGCATTATATCAAGCTTAGTATATCAAAGATAGTTTTAAGTCTTGTTTAATCAAAAGGAAATCTAAGTGCTAAGGTTGCTAAGCTAAAGTTTATTGGATCTTCAGTGGCATATGCATTATTACCAAAGAATAATCCTGGATGATTTTCTAATCTATTCAATATAAATAATATATAATAATTCAATGGAGTAATATTTATTGTATTAGTATAAATTGAAAGGATAGCATTTGTATTAGATACAACAATTACTAATGATGGTATATAATCAACATTTACTTCTGGATTATTTTCAAGTGTCTTATTAATAAACTCATTTGCTGCTGTATCATTATGTATCGCATTTTTTCCCGAATGACTAATATTTCCAAGCTGTACTTCATTTATATATAAACCTACTAAAAATGTGGTTAAACTTATTTGCAAATTTGTTTGTACATTTGAAGTTCCAAGTTGAGAATTATTGCTAGTATTATTAGTAGTATTAGATGTTGTACTTATAAAGTAAAAAACTCTATTATCATTTGTGAAAATTAATTGTCCATCTTTAATTATTGGATTAGTATTACCTAAAAAAGCGCTACAAGGGGGTACTTTTCCACCTGCAAATGGATTACAATTATTTTTCCTCATTTCTATCACCACAACTTTTCAATTATTTATTATCAAAAGGTCAAGCCTTAACCATATAATACATAATATGCTATAAAGGATATAATATCACTGTGAGTTTATAACTTGATATATTTAAAATCACTTTAAAAACAATTAATAAATTTAGATAAGCCTATAAAACTTTCTAATATCTATAAAGTTCTATAGGCTTTTATTTATTCTAATTTATATTTTCAACAGTTATCCTTCATATTTTTAAATAATCATCAATATTAATTTTTACCTAGATACTCTTCTAATGTTAAACCTTTTTCTTTTATTTTAATTGAATTCTCATTACCAACATATCGTATATGCCATGGCTCATAATTATAACCAGTAATACTCTCCTTTCCCTTTAAGTATCTAAGAATAAATCCATATTTATAAATATTTTTATGTAGCCAAATACATTCTTTAGTATTCTCAAAATTTTCGTCCATATTTGTATAGTTAACTGCTAAAACATCAACTACAAGACCAGTTTGATGCTCACTATATCCTGGCTTTGCTACATACTTATCAGCATACTCTTTTCCATTATTATAAACTTCATTATTGTACACATCCTCCTGATATTCATATGATCTATATCCTGAAACTGCTAATAAATTTATTCCATCTTTCTTAGCATCTTCAAACATTCTTTTTAAATTATCACTTGCTTCTCTTCTTAATAAAATTTCTTTATTAGATTTTACTTCTGTCTTCACTAAATCTTTAGGCTCATATCCTTTCTCTAAGCCAAAAGTTTTATTAACCAATATAGTATTTTTTATATTATTATTAATATTATCTACAGATTTACTTATAAAACTAATTTCCTCATTTGGCATATTTATTTTCTTATCATTTATATTTTGTATTTTTATAAACTTTTCAATTATAATCGTAGATAAAATAAAAGTCATTCCTAATAATAGGATCTTTCTTTTAATTTTTCTTTTTTTCAATTTAGCCATATTAATCACTTCCCTTCGTACTTTAATATAACAAGGGAATTTTTCTTTATAATATATTACTTGTATCAAAGTTGTAAAATATTATTTATATAATTTTAATATGGATAAAATTTACTTTTCAAATCTATATCCTACTTTATATACAGTCTTTATATTATCCTTTAAATTTAGCTTATCTCTTAATCTTTGAATATGTATATCTACAGTTCTGGTTCCTCCATAATAATTATATCCCCATACTTTGTCTAATATTTGATCTCTAGATAACGCAATACTGCAATTATTTAGAAATAGTATCATTAGTTCAAATTCTTTTAAAGTTATATCAACTTGATTACCATCTAATGTTATAATTCTCTTATCTGTATCTATTTCAATATTCTTAAACTTAATAATATTAAAACTTTTACCATTCTCATTATTTTTATTATATCTTCTTGCTACTGCTTCAATTCTTGCCAAAAGTTCTATACTTTCAAAAGGCTTAACTAGATAATCATCTGCGCCTAATCGTAATCCTTTTACTCTATCCATTACTGAATCTTTAGCCGTAATAAAAATTACAGGAATATCTTTAGTCTTTATACTACTAATTAATTCAAATCCATCTATTTTAGGAAGCATAACGTCAAGTAGAACTAAATCAATTTCATTAGAATGAAATTTTTCTTCTCCATCTTCTCCATCCTCTGCTACTATAACATTATATCCATAAATCTCTAAGTTTATTGATATTAAATCTCTAATAGCAATATCATCTTCAACTACTAGTATTTTCATATTTTTCTTCATATCATCAAACTTCCTCTCTATAAAAACTAATTATATTATTATTTTCATAATCTACAAGAAATGAATAACCTTTTATTGATTCAACTCCTTCAAGTACCTCTAAATAAATTAATCCCCTATGATTATAGCTTATATCCATATTTTCCTCTTTAATATCTATATTTAATTCATCAGTTAATGGTTTGATGATCTGCTTAAATTTGTCTAAATTAATATCACTTATCTTATAATCCATAGTTAGATAATCTTTTTCACTTAATTTATTATCTATATTATAAGATCTTCCTACACTTAATATCTCACCTGTTTCTACTGTTATTTCACAATAGTATTTTTGATTAATATCTAAGTTACTTTTATCAGCAAAATTTACTAACCATACCATTTTCTTATCTTTCTTATATAT
>JAQCTH010000073.1 GCA_027686065.1 Clostridiaceae bacterium AF10-41 | reverse complement strand
TAAGCTTATAATATTAAATAATATAAATTATATAAATGAAGAGAAGAAAGAAACTATAGTAAAAACCATAGAGAATATAAATTTTACAGCACCTATAATAAAATCTTTAAGTATAAATAATTTAAAAAAAGATTTAGATGCAAGTAATTACTTTAAAGAAAGCAAATTGACTAGAAAGTTTAAAGCTCTTTTTAACAAGGGGGAAAATAAAAAATGAATATAACTATATTAGAAAAGTGGGCTAATACATTTATTAGTATGATATTAGAAGCATTGCCATTTATATTAATTGGAGCTTTAGTTTCAGCAATAATACAAATGTATATTTCAGAGGAGATAGTAAAAAGGATATTACCTAAAAATAAATTTATATCTATGTTATTCGCTGCATTTATAGGGATTTTTATACCTATATGTGAATGTGCTATAGTAACCATTGCAAAAAGCTTAATAAAGAAAGGGGTGCCTGTTGGAGTAGCAATAGTTTTCATGCTTTCTGTTCCTATTGTAAATCCTGTAGTTATATTATCAACTCTTTATGCATTTAGTGGTATAAAAGTTGTTTTAATAAGAGCTTTAGGCGGGGTATTATGTGCCATAGTAATAGGAAGTTTAATAGATATATTATCTAGAAATAGTAAAGATGTAGTGAAAAATAACAATAATTATGATAGCATGTGTGATTGTGGATGTGAAGTAAATAATTATTTTTATAATAAATCTAAAATAAGGTTATGCTTGGAACACGCTAATAAGGAATTTTCTAATATATTGAAGTATTACATACTAGGGTCTTTTTTATCTAGTTCATTTATAGTAATGGTTGATAAAGATATGTTAAATATAATGTCAGATGGAAAATATATACCTATAATTATAATGATGATATTATCATTTCTACTTTCCTTATGTTCAGAAGCAGATGCATTTATAGCAAGGGGATTTTTAAATCATTTTGGATTACCGGCTACCTCAGCATTTTTAATACTTGGGCCAATGTTAGATTTGAAAAATTCTATAATAATTGGATCTTATTTTAAGAAAGGCTTTGTATTTAAGCTTATAATATTAATCCCATCAATAGTGCTAGTTTTCTCAATAGCTTTATCGATAATCATATAGGAGGTAGTATGAAGAAATTTAATGTAGATGAGTTTATATGGCTATTAATATTAATACTTCTTACAGTATTTGTTGGATACTTATTATTTTCTGGATATATATATAGGTTTTTAAGTGCAAAAACTGCAAAAAATTTATGGATAGCATTGATAATATTACCCATACTTACTTTATCACAAATATTTAAAGTTATAAGTTTCAATTCAAGAAAAGATAATTCTATTGGCTATTTACCAATAATATTGACTTTAACAATAGGAGTATTTATATTGTTAAATGATTTCATAATACAAGAGAATATAAATATCTATAGTTTTAAAAATAAAATAGCAGATGAAGCTCTAGAAATATCTTATGAAAATCATCATATAATAGAAGAAATAGATGGAAATGGAGGAGAATTCTTAGGGAAATATATAATATTTACTGGATTTGTTCATAGGCATAATAATGAACAAAAGTTTCTTTTAGCAAGAGAAGAAATGAACTGTTGCGTGGCAGATTCTGTAATCATAGGGTTAAAGGCAATTAGCACAGATAATTTTAATGATGGACAATGGATAAAAGCCTTAGGAAAGATGGAATATGATGGAGAGTACTACTTAAACATAATAGAATATATTAAGGTGAACCCACCGAACAACCAATATTTTTAACTTAAAAATGACTAGTTATATATGTTTTAATACTTTATAACTAGTCATTTTAATTTGATAAAATAAATTTATTTTTTATTTGGTTCTACATGAATTATTACATCTATTTTTTTACCTAGTTTGCTAATTAAAGTATTTTCAATTTTATGAACTAAATTATGTGCTTCATCAATATTTAAATTAGAATCAACTTTAATATGCATATCTAAAAATACATAATCTTTAAATCCTCTAGATCGTATATTATGAACATCTTTAATATCATCAAATCCTTCTAAAATATCAATAACTATTTCTTCATCTAATATTACTTTATCAGTTAATGGAGAGATATTATCTTTAAATATTTCATAAGAAGCATGAAGTATGAAAAAAGAAACTATAAAAGAAGTTATTGTATCAACTATAGGAGGAAATCCTAATTTTATACATATTAATGTTATTAAAACTCCACTAGAAACGAATATATCACTTTTAGTATGAAGAGAATCTGCAATTAGTAATTGACTATTAAGTTTAATTCCTTGTTTGTTTTCATAAACTGCAACAAATATATTAATAAACAATGTTAATAATATAATACCTAAGCTTTCTATACTAATTTCTAGTATTGATGGATTAAATAACTTGTAAATAGAGGATTTAACAACACTAAAAGATATAAATAAGAGCATAGTTCCAATAAACATACTTGCGATTGTTTCAAATTTTTTATGGCCGTATGGATGAGAACTATCTTTAGGCCTAGCTGCTAAAACAATACCTATTATACCTATTATGTTTGAAGCGCTATCAGAGATAGAGTGAAATCCATCAGCCATTACACTGGAACTATTTATTACTAAGCCAATTAATATTTTAGAAACTGCAACAATTAAGTTAGCACCCAATAAGACTAACAATATAAGCTTAACTTTTTTATAATTATTATTTTCTATTTTTCTCATTTCCTTTATAAATAATATATAATCCCATTTTATTCTTTAAAATTATAAAAGTTACACTTGAAAAAATAGTAATTATAGTACCTAAAAATTTGTTGAAAAATAAAAAGGGGGAAGGGGAATTAATAAAGATATTTTGGTTAAACTAAAGTTAAAATTACTAAAGGATGGTGTATATAATGACTATAATAAATTTTAGTATATTTAACTTTATATTATATTCAATTATAGGGTGGTTAATTGAAGGTTTATATAGCTATGTTGTATCTGGAAATTTTAATAAAGAAGGATTTATGAAGGGGCCATATAAGCCAATGTATGGAACTGCTTTTACTCTTTTAGTGTTATGTGATAAATACCTTGATATTAACATAGAATTAAAGCTTATATTATATTTTATAGTTCCTACAGCGGTAGAGTTTATAAGTGGATATTTATTAAAAGAAGTATTTAATAAACAATATTGGGATTATTCAAATCTCAAAATGAACTATAAAGGATTAATAACACTAAGATTTTCTATTTATTGGTTTGCGCTATGCTATATAGGTTTAAATTCAGTTCAACCTATAATAAATAATATATATTTAAGTTTAGAAAGATGTTTTAGAATATCAAATATTATCTTTAGTTTTGTAATAATATTTGATTTAGTAATAA
Organism: Clostridiaceae bacterium AF10-41; assembly: GCA_027686065.1. Lineage (GTDB taxonomy): Bacteria > Bacillota > Clostridia > Clostridiales > Clostridiaceae > Clostridium. The sequence continues at coordinate 14,156 of JAQCTH010000073.1, read as the reverse complement.
CAATAAAAAGTCTTTATAGGAGTCTTGCTGTTCAAAATTAACCTTTAAGGATATATAATAAGATTATATGAGAGAATTCAATATTGCGTAATTTTTAGTATTTATATATTATATAGATATATAAATATACTTAATGAAAAGGAGAAGAATATGTCATTTGAAAAATTAGATATGAAAGATACAGAAGTGAAAGATGGGAGAAGTTGTATTGTTTTATGTAACTTTAATGCAAAGGAATTAAAAACAATTAGCAATCTTGCTGGAATGTTTGGTATAAAAGATAAGATATCATTAAATCATAAAAATGGAAAATCAATTATTAAAGATGTGTTAGAAAATAATATATTATCTGATGATAAAGATGGAGTAAAAAATAAAGCAATAATATTTAATAATATTCCAGGTGCAAAGATGGGAATATTTATTGAAAATCTTAAGAAGTTCAGAATAAATAATGTATTAAAGGCTACAGTTACAGAAACATCAAGTGAGTGGACTGTTAACTTTTTATTGAAAAATCTAGTAGCAGAAAGAATAGCAATGAAATCAGGAAAAGACTTTAACCATGATGAAGAATAGTAAAAAAATGCCAAGCATTTTTCAGCTCATAGTTCACGAGGCACAGTTCACAGTTGTTTTATTTTTTTAGGTAGCAGGGAACAGGTAACAGGGAATAAGGGAACCGGTGTCAGGTAAAAGGTAACAGGGAACAAGCTCAATTATAGTCTGCTACGCTCAACTAAATTTTAATGTCCCTCACCAATTATTTTTTACCAATAACTTAATTTAAATCTATTGTGCATTTTAAATTGTTAATTCAAAAAAAGGGGGATTTTAAGTGGGAGTCAAGAGAGAAGTTGAATTAGAAACAATAACAATTAGATTTTTAAATCTTAGGAATTTAGGGTTAGATGAAGAAACCATAATAAAATTACTTGAAATAAATGAAGAAGATTTAGAAGTTATAAAGTTAAATTTAGAAAAATAAGATAAAAAAACTTGATAACAGAAGAGGTTTTAGAAAATAGATATTATAGGCTATATTAGGTTACAATATCTATTTTTATATTTCACAAATAACATTAAAATCTAATAGTTTTGTATAAGAAGAAATTTCAATTTCTAAAGCTACACTTTGATATCTATCTAATTTTATATTGTAAATTTGATGTTTTATAGGTTAAAAAAATAACTTATTCAATAATTCCAAATATTATGATATACTATCAAAAAGAAAAGAGGTGATATTGTGGACTACTTTATTTTATTTTTAGAAGGTATAATAACTTTTATCTCACCATGCATTTTACCAATGTTGCCAATATACATTTCATATTTTATGGGAGATAATAAGGAAAATGAAGAAAGAACTAATAATAAAGCATTGATGAATTCTATAGGATTTGTAATTGGATTTTCAATTATTTTCACATTATTAGGAGCAGCGGCTGGAAGTGTTGGTGTATTTATACAAAAGTATATTAAAATCTTCAATATCATAGCAGGAGCATTATTAATTATATTTGGATTGAATTATATTGGGATCTTAAAAATAAATATTTTACAAAGAAGTTTTAAGTTAAAAAATAAAAATAACTTAAATAATCTTAATTTAACAGCATCTATTTTATTTGGAATGATATTTGCAGTAGGATGGACACCTTGTGTAGGTACTTTTCTAGGATCAGCTTTAATGTTAGCTGCAAATAGTCAAGATTCTATTAGAGGAACTTTTATGTTACTGAGTTATAGTTTAGGGCTTGGAATTCCATTTATAATTTCCGCCATACTAATTGAAACACTAAAGGGAGCTTTTAAATTTATTAAGAAAAATTATAAAATTATAAATACAATATCAGGAATACTATTAATCTTAATAGGAATTTCTATGATGACAGGTTATTTAAATAAGTTATTATCATTACTTACTTTTAATTAGGAGGAAAGAATATTGAATAATACAAAGAAGTTAATAATAATAGTAGTATCATTAATTTTATTATTTGTTGTTGTAAAATTTGGATATGGATATCTTTCAGGAAGATACATGCCTATTGAAAATAGCAAAGAAAACAGTAGTACAGAAAAAAGAAAAGCACCAGATTTTGAAGTTTATAATGAAAATGGGGAAGCTATAAAGCTATCAGATTTTAAAGGGAAAAAGCCAGTTGTAGTAAACATATGGGCAAGTTGGTGTGGTCCTTGCAAAGAAGAAATGCCATATTTTGAAGAAGCTATGAAGAAATATGGTGAGGATATAGAAATACTTATGGTAAATCTTACAGATGGTGAAAGAGAAACTAAGGAAAAAGCAATAAATTACTTGAAGGAAAATAATTTAGAGATGAAAATTTTATTCGATAAAAGATTAAGTGCTACTAATGCATATTCAGTTCAATCGATACCAAGAACTATATTTATAGATATAGATGGAAATATAGTAAAGGATAATAAAGGATTGATAGAAGAATCTATTTTAATTAATAATATTAAAAAGCTTATTAATTAAATATATAAAGAAAGAAGGTTGGGCAAAATTTATGTGTCTGATCTTTTATTTTTATAGTACTATATCAGTATATAATAGTTTTATAGATGGGAGGATATTTTGGTGGATAGCAAAAGGTTACTTTCCTTAATAAAAAAAGAAGAAGGAGTAAAGCTAGATTTTAAATTAAGGCTATCCTTACAATATGAAAGTAATAAAAAGGAATTAGCAAAAGATATTTCTGCTATTGCAAATTCTAGAGGTGGAAGAGGTTATATAATAATAGGAGTAGAAGATAAAAGCAAAAGAATTATTGGTTTAAAAGATGATGAGATAATAAAGGAAGAGCAAGTACAGCAAATAGTTTCATCAAGGTGTGAACCGCCTATTCCTATATCTGTTGATACAATAAATATAGAAAATAAAAATATATGTGTAATAACTATTTATTCAGGAGAGCAAAAACCATATCAAACAAGAGAAAATGGAGCTTTTTATATAAGAAGAGGTTCTACCACAGATACTATGAGAAAGCAGGAACTAATTGAAGCTTTTGAAGAAAATTTAGATTTCTTTATGGAAACTTCTACAATAGTTAAAAGCAATATTTCTTTTTTAGATGAAATCTTGCTCAAACAATACTTTTATAATAAAGGTATAGAATTAAATAATGAAAATAAAAAGTTTCTTTTAGAAAGTTCAAGAATAGCTTATAGAGAAAAAGAAAGTGAAAATATGAATTGTACTTTAGGTGGATTATTGATTTTTTCAAACTATAATAGCTTATGGCTTCCTCAAAATATGATAAAGATAATAAATAGAATTAATAAAAGTGAAGATGAGGTTACAGTAATTCAAGGTAGTATATTAAATATGATAGATAAATCAGAAAAAGTTCTTTTTAATATTTTACCTAATGAGTATCCAACTTCTGCAATAATAGAAGGCATAAAAAATGCGGTTTTATATAGAGAATATTCCAGTATAAATAAGATTATAGAAGTAAACATAGGGTATAAATCTATATCAATAACTAGTCCGGGAGCATTAATTGAAAAGTTAGATAATGGAGTTGGAAGTAGCAAAAGGAATATGTGGATTTATGAAAAGTTGATAACATTAGATAATAACAAAAGATTTCTAAATAATGGAAGAGGGTTTTTGAGAATGAAAAAGGCTTTTTATGGAATTGGAAAAGTTAAATTAGTAAATTCAATAGAAGATGATAATTTCAAAGTAATTTTACCTGGAATAAATACTTACAAAAAAGTATAACTATCATAATATAAAGAATTATACCCCTTGAAGTTTTAAAATAAACTGTGATATAATAATAATTATTAAATAATAATAAGATTTTTGAAAGTAGGGGAGTTTAATTATGAATAGTAAAGTGGAATTAATATATGAAAATAATGAATATAGTGTAACTGTAAATGGATCAATTGTAAATAAAGATAAGGACTTAGAAAATGTTTTTGCTCAATTTAAAAGTATTATAAATAATAATAAAAGTGCAGAAGCAAAGGCATGGGATGAAATAGTAGAAAAATTTCAAGCATTAAATAATAGTAATTTAGAGATTAATTATGAATTTAGAACTATGAGTTATGGAAATATGAAATATTTTTATAATATGAGTAAAGTATTTTATATTTCAAATGGAGAAATGGTTCCTCTTATTGGGGGATACGAATTATTTAAATTTACATTAAACGTATTAGGGAATGAAGATATAAATAAAGCAAATGATTTTATAGAGTTTTGCAAAAGTATAGTGATGTCAAAAATTAATTATAGAGTTATAGATGCAAGTATTATAGTTTCAAGTGCAAGTTTTAATTATGGCTCAGCAGAATATAATTTTAATAGTAAAAAAATAAATAAGGGAGCTTCGATACTAACTGGAAGTTTTGAAGAATTTAAGAATTATGTTTTAAATATAATAAAGTAAATATAAAAGGGTGAGAATTTTCTCATCCTTTTTATAATTTAATTCCTTCAGTTTTCCAGTGAACATATGGAAGGTTGCGGGGACTTGGAGCAGAGTGACGGAGTAAGCCAATTTATATATGTCCACTTTTTTATTTGTTACATTTTATATATTAATGTATAATTATTGTGGCAAAAATAATAACTATAGTATAGAGGTATAAAAATGACTTTAGAAAAGAAAATTTCAAGACTTACAATTGGTATTTTTATAGCAGTAATACTAATTATAAGTATTTTTTCAATAGCAATTATAAATAATAAGGTATCTGAAGCAATAGGTAAGAGTTTGACTGATACTGCTTTTGTAGTTGCAGCAAATCCTATGATTCAGAAGGAATTAGCAGATGGAGAAGATCCAAGACATTTGAAGGTTCAAAACTTTGCTGAAAGAGTAAGACTAAAGACAGGACTATTATTTATAACAGTAATGAATACTGAAGGGGTAAGATATTCACATCCTATTCCAGATAATATCGGAAGACGGTTTTTAGGTGGCGATGAAAAATTAGTTTTAAAAGATGGAGAAACATATGTATCAGAAGGGGAGGGGCATTTAGGAAAATCTATAAGAGCATTTGTGCCAGTACATAAAGATGGTGTACAAGTTGGGGCTGTTGCTGTAGGGATGTTAAAAAGGGATTTAAGAAGCGAAGTTAAAGAGTATATAAAAGGATTAATACCAGTATTTATAGGAGTTTTTATTATAATAATATTTTTAGCAAAAAAGTTAGCTAATAATATAAAAGAAGATATTTATGGATTAGAACCAGAAGAAATAGCTAATCAATTAAGAGCTAAAGAATCTATAATTAATAATATAGAAGAAGGATTAATAGCGATAAATGATGCAGGTTATGTTACAGTAATAAATAACAAAGCTCTAGAGATACTAGATATAAATTCAAGTAATGAAATAAATTCTAAAATAATAAATTTATTATTTGAAGTTATGTATAGAAGAAGTAGAATATTTAATAAAGAAATAAGGTTAGAAAATAATATAATAATAATGGGAAATTTCTATAGCATCATTGGTGAATATGGTAAAGTGGTGGGAGCAATTGCTAGCTTTCAAGATTTTACAAAGGTTCATAATATGGCAGAGGAGTTAACGGGAGTAAAGGAGTTAACATGGAACTTAAGAGCGCAAAATCATGAATTTATGAATAAGTTACATACAATAGCTGGTTTAATACAATTAGATGAGACTGATAAGGCTTTAGAATATATTTTTCACACTACAGGAATTAGAGGAATAGTTACAGATAATCTAAGTAAAATAAAGGAACCATCAATACAAGGATTGATATTTTCTAAATATAATAAATCAGATGAAATGAAAATAAAGTTTGAAGTTGATGAAAATTCTCATTTAAAGTTTATTCCAAAGTATATAAGAGTTCAAGATATATTAACTATTATAGGAAACCTTTTAGAAAATTCTATTGAAGAAGCGAAAATTATAGAAAATGGATATATATATATTGGAATTTTCCAAGAAAAAAAGATAAAGATTATAGTTAAAAATAATGGAAGTAAAATTGATGATAATGTTAAAGATGAAATATTTAGAAGAGGATTTAGTACAAAGGGAGACTTAAGAGGTTTCGGTTTGTACAATATAAAAAATATAATAGAATCATTAAATGGAACTTTAAAATTGACTTCAGATAAAATTACGATTTGGGAGGTAGAAATATAAAAATGAATAATATTAAAGTTTTTATAGTTGAAGATGATCCAATGGTAAAAGATATAAATAAAAGGTTTTTAGATAAACTTGAAGGCTTTATGGTTGTAGGAGATGCAAGCAACATGGAAGAAGCAAAAATTAAAATTGATAAAGAAAAAATAGATTTAATTTTGTTAGATATATTTTTACCTGATGGAAAAGGTATAGATTTATTGAAATGGATAAGGTCTAGAGAAATACATGCAGATACTATTTTAATTACTGCGGATAAGTGTAAATCTTCAGTTGATGAAGCTTTTAAGTATGGTGCCATTGATTACTTAATAAAGCCATTTAAATTTGAAAGATTTAAAGAAGCTTTATCTAATTATAGGAATAGATTTATTGAGCTAACAAATTTAGATAATATAAACCAAGATTATATAGATCAATATATATTAAATATTAGTACAAATGATGAAATGCAAGAGAAAGAACTAAGTAAAGGCTTGAACTTAAAAACATATGATAAAATAATAAATTATATGAATCAGAAAAAAGGACAAGATCTAACAGCAGAGGAAATTGCTAAGGGGAGTGGCCTTGCTAGAGTGACTGCTAGAAGATATTTAGAAAAGATGGCTGAAGAAGGTAAAGTTGAAATAAATCAGGAATATGGAAAGATAGGAAGACCAACTAATTATTATATACTTAAAAAATAAGAACAAAAAGACCAAAATAAACAATAAGACCACAATATTGATTGTTTATTAATTAACTAATATACTAATGCTGTAAATAACTTAAAGATTAAGGGGAGAAATATTAGATGAAAAAGAAAGCTTTAGCATTAGTAATGTCAGCTTTAATTTTAGTTCCATCAATCCTAGTTGGTTGTGGTGGAAAAAAGGAAACTGCTGATATAGTTATAATAGGAGCTGGTGGTGCAGGATTATCTGCAGCTGTACAAGCTAAACAAGATGGAGTAGAAAATGTTGTTCTTTTAGAAAAAATGCCAATGGTTGGTGGAAATACAAATAGAGCTACAGGTGGGTTAAATGCAGCTGAAACTGAACAGCAAAAGGCAAAAGGTATAGAAGATTCTATAAAAACTATGTATGAAGATACTATGAAGGGTGGATATGAAAAAAATAATCCAGAACTAGTAGAAAAGCTATCTAATGAGGCAAAGGATTCAGTTGCGTGGTTAACTGATTTAGGCGCTGATTTATCAGATGTTGGTAGAATGGCAGGAGCTACAAATTACAGAACTCACAGACCAACAGGGGGAGCAGCTGTAGGAGCTCATTTGGTAGATACATTAAAGGTAGCAGCTGAAAAAGAAAAAGTTGATTTGAGATTATGGAATGAAGTAAAGGAAATAGTTTTAGATAAAGAGGGTAATGTTTCAGGCGTAAAGGTTACTAATAAAGAAGGAAAAGAGTACATTATAAATACAAAAGCTGTAGTTATTGCAGCAGGTGGATTTTCGGCGAATCAAGAAATGGTAGTTAGCTATAAAGCGGATTTAAAAGGATTTGCAACAACTAACCATAATGGAGCTACTGGAGATGGAATAGTTCTTGGAAAAGGTAGTGGAGCTGATTTAGTAGATATGGAAGAAATCCAAACACATCCAACAGTTGTTCCAGAAAAAGCTGTAATGGTGACTGAGGCTGTAAGAGGTAATGGAGCGATTCTTATTAATAAGGATGCTAAAAGATTCACAAATGAATTATTTACAAGAGATGTAGTTTCAAAGGCTATATTAGAACAAAAGGATGGAATAGCATATCTTTTCTTTGATGAAGGCTTAAGAAAGAGCTTAAAAGCAACTGAAGAATACTTCAATATGGGATTGGTTACAGAAGCTGATTCTGTAGAAGAATTAGCAGAAAAGTTATCAATCGATAAGAATACGATGATAGAAACAATCAATAAATACAATAAAGCAGCATTAGATAAAAAAGATTCAGAATTTAATAGAGAAGATCTTCCAAGACAATTAAATGAAGGAAAGGTATATGCAATACCTGTAACTCCAGCTGTACACCATACAATGGGTGGATTAAAGATAAATATAAATGCTGAAGTTTTAAATAAAGATGGAAAAGTAATTCCAGGATTATTTGCAGCAGGAGAAGTAACTGGAGGAGTTCATGGTGGAAATAGATTAGGTGGAAATGCATTAGCTGACATAGTTACTTTTGGTAGAACTGCAGGAAAAAATGCAGCTACATTTATTAAATAGGATTTAATTGTAGGAGGAATAAAAATGAAAAAAATAACTGCAATATTAAGTACAATAGTATTATCAGCGACTATTTTAGTTGGTTGTGGTAGTGGAAAATATACTGATGGAACTTACACAGGTGAAGGGCAAGGGGCTTCAGGGGAAATAAAAGTGGAAGTTAAGATTGAAAAAGGAAAGATATTAGAAGTGAATTTAGTTGAACATAATGAAACTAAAACTTTAGTTGATGGAGTTAAGGAAAATTTAGTTCCAGAAATAATCCAAAAGCAAAGTACAGAAGGTGTTGAGGCCATATCAGGAGCAACAAATTCATCAAAAGGCGTGATAGAAGCTGTTAATAAAGCCTTAGAATCAGCATCAAAATAAAAATTATATATTAGACTTTTAAGATATTAAAAATAGGTAGATTTTATTAAATAAAATCCACCTATTTTTTATTTAAGTTTAATTATCTTATATTCCATAGGATTAAAGTTTATATTTTCAAGTTTACTTACATTAAAAGAAGACTTATTTATTAAATCAAAACCATTTATATTAAAATTAAGTTTAGTGTTAATTTTTTGTTCATTTCTATTTAAGCATATTAAAATTGATTCATCACATAAATCTCTTTTAAAAATTAAAAGATTATCTTCATAATATATAGGTGTGAATGTACCATAAACTAAAGATTTATATTCTTTTCTAAGTTTTATTAAGGATTTATACAAGTCTAATAAGTCTTTATTTTGTTTAGAATCATCCCAAATCATACATTTTCTGTTAAGGGGATCATCTTCGCCAGTTAAACCAATTTCATCACCATAATAAATATAGGGTACCCCTATATAAGAAAACTGAAAAACTATAGCAAGTTTCATAGATAAAAAATTTAAGTTACATTCATTGATAAACCTTTTTGTATCATGACTACCTAATAAATTCCACATTTGATTTGATATGCTATTCATATATAACATTCTATTTTCGGATAAAATGCTTAAAAATTCTTTTGCATTTAGTATTCTTTTAGCAAAGAAATCTACGCATGCATTTTTAAAGGTATAATTCATAATACCATCAAATTCATCACCTTTTAAAAAACTAAAACCATTATGAAATATTTCACCTATTATAATTGCATCTTTATTTATGGATTTAATTTCTTTTCTAAAATCTTTCCAAAAGCTATGACTAACTTCATCACTTACATCTAATCTCCAGCCGTCTATGCCAACCTCATTAATCCAGTGTTTACCTACATTGATAAGATAGTTTCTTACTTGTTTATTTAAAATATTCAATTTTGGCATTTTCGATATATTATTTGCAAAAGTATAATAATTAAGGGATTCCTGGTTAATAGGAAAGCTATCTATAAGATACCAGTCTTTATATTTTGATTTTTCTCCATTCTTTATAATATCCTGAAATGCAAAAAAATCATCTCCTGAATGATTAAATACAGCATCAAATATAACTCTAATCCCTTTTTTATGACATTTATCTATTAGAGACTTGGCTGTTTCTTTATCTCCAAACATTTCATCAATCTCATAATAATCACAGGTATTATATTTATGATTAGAAGTAGATTTAAATATTGGAGTAAGATATATTAAGTTTACTCCTAGGGAGTGGATATAATCTAATTTATCCATTATTCCTTGTAGATTTCCCCCAAAAATAGATTTAAAAGTTATATTCTCATCTCCCCATTCTGATATATTTTTAGGGTTATTTTTATTAAACCCTTTAAAAAACCTATCAGGAAAAATTTGATATATTATAGATTCTTGTAAAATTTTACTCTCATCATAGACATCATCAGCGGATATATAAGGAAAGTGAAATGAATTTGCATCAATATATTCATAAGTAGATTTTCTGAAACCTCGTTCATCTAATATATATCTAATATTATTTTTGTCTATAAGTTCAAATATATATCTGTACCTATTTTTAGCAATTGATAAATCAGCTTCATAATACGAATAAAATTCTCCTTCGGATATTAAAGACATATCTTTTTTTATAAAAGCTTCATGTCCAAATCTATCTTTATAATAAATGTAGCAATTGTTCAAATCATTTTTAGCAGTACGTATTCTTATAGTTAAGGTATTTACATTTTTGGCATAAGCATAGGGAATATCTGATATATGATAAACAGCTAACTTATTCATAAATTACTCCTTTTATTGTATATTTTAATAAAATTATATCAAATTGTATTGATTAAATTTGTAAATTTGAAATATAATATGTATATAATTATTATAAAGTTATAGAATGGAGAGATATTAATGAATGATGGATATGAAAGTTTTGAATCGGATTTCAATATTTTTAGCAATAAGATATCATTTCTAATTGAATCTAGAAACAAGGAAGAAATAATAAAGATAGCTAAAGAAAAACATAAGTCAGAGATTAGAGATGATGTAGATAAAGAACATAAAAAAGATGATTTAATAATTTGGAATGCTATTTATAGTAGAGAAATTATTAGAAGTGGAATTTCGAAAAAATATCTTCATACAATCTATAATAAATTTTATAGAAAAATTAAAGAAACTAATAACATCAGTAATTTGCAAACTATAGAGATGGAAATGATAAATGAGTATATGGATTTACTTATAAATGATATCGAAATTACTGATAGCTTCACAGCTAATAAACTTTTGCAAGCGGTACATTTAAATATAGAAAATCATACTTCATTAGAAATGATATGTAACAATTTAAATATATCAGTAGGATATGCATCAACATGTTTTAAGAGATATAAGGGAATATCTATAATGAAGTATTTAAGAGAAATGAAAATTGAAAGAGCTAAAACTTTACTTTTAAGTAGTGAAAAGAGCATATTAGAAATAAGCATATTATTAGGATTTCATGATCAAAGCCATTTTACGAATACATTTAAAAAAGCTGTAGGTATATCACCATCAGAATTTAGAAATAAAAATTATTCAATATAGTTATAATTAATTGAATTCGATTTAATTTAATAATATAATTTAAAATAAGTATTAAAAATAATATTAAAGGGGGCATAAAAATGTCATTAGAATGGAGTTTAAAAGAAATATATCCATCATTTACTTCAGAGGAGTTTAGTACAGATTTAAAGAAAGTAGATGATGGGATAGAAGAACTTAAAATGTTCGCTAAATCTACTGATGAAAAATCAAATGATTTAATAAAATTAGAAGAATTAATAAATAAGTTAGAAAACATAAATTTACTTCTAAATAGAGTAGGGTCTTATGCTAATTTAACTTTAAGTACCGATTCAAAGAATGCAGAAGGAAGAAAATATTTAGATGTAATAAATTCTAAATATAGCCTTTTAGCAGAGCCATTAACAAAGATATATAAATGGGTGGCAAATATAAAGGGTATAGATAGTTTAATAAAATCATCAGATTTGTTAAACAAACATAAATTTTTCATAAGTGAAATAATAGAAAAAAATAATTATATGCTAAGTGAAAAAGAAGAATCTATAATTGCTAAAATGAGAAATACTGGTTCAGAAGCATGGTTAAATTATAAGGATTATTTAATATCAACACATAAGGTTGATATTAATATTGATAATGAAGATAAGACACTACCATTAACTGTTGTTTTAAATATGGCATATAGTCAAGATGCAGAACTAAGAAAAAAGGCATATGAAGCAGAAATTAAGTCATATGAAAAAATTGAAGAAGGAGTTGCAGCAGCATTAAATGGAATTAAGGGTGAAGTTTTAACTACTGCTCAGCTTAAAGGATATAAATCACCTCTTCATATGACCTTAGAGGAATCTAGAATGGATGAAGATATTTTAAATTCAATGCTTACAGCCATAAAAGAAAGTTTGCCTTCATTTAGAAAATATTTAAGAAGAAAAGCAGAAATGTTAGGGCATAAAAATGGATTACCATTTTATGATTTATATGCACCAGTAATAAACAAAGAGATGAAGTTTTCTTATGAAGAAGGAAAGGCTTTTGTTGAAAAGAATTTTAGAAACTTTAGTGATAATTTAGCTAATTTTGCTATTAATGCATTTAATAACAATTGGATAGATGTTATGCCTAAAGAAGGTAAAGTTGGTGGGGCTTTTTGTGAAAGTATAAAGACAATAAATGAAAGCAGAGTATTACTGAATTATGGAAATAGCTTTAGTGATGTTGTAACTATGGCCCACGAGCTTGGACATGGATTTCATAGTCACTGCTTAAAGAATGAAACTGCTTTAAATTCAGAATATCCAATGACATTAGCTGAAACAGCATCTAATTTCTGTGAAATATTAGTGAAAAGAGGAGCTGTTAAAAGTGCAAGTAAAGAAGAGGCTTTTGCTATTTTAGAGGCAGAAATATCAGACTGTAATCAAGTAATAGTTGATATATATTCAAGATTCTTATTTGAAACTGAAATTTTTGAAAAGAGAAAAGAAAGCTCTCTTTCGGTAGAAGAAATTAATAATGCAATGTTAAAAGCTCAAAAAGAATCTTATGGAGATGGTCTTGATAATAATTTATTGCATAAATATATGTGGACTTGGAAACCTCATTATTATTACGCGACAGCTAATTTCTATAACTTCCCTTATGCATTTGGAAATTTATTTGCAAAAGGGTTATATGCTGAATATTTAAATAGAGGTGAAAGCTTCTGTAAAGAATATGAAGATTTATTATCTGTTACAGGAAAAGAAAAGGTTGCAGATGTAACAAAAATAATGAATATAGATGTTCATGATGTTAACTTCTGGAGAAATTCTTTAAAGCTTATTGAAGAAGATATAGAAAGATTCATTTCTTTAAGTTACGAAATAGAATAAATTAAAACTAAAGGGATATTTAAAGTGTTTTAAATATCCCTTAATTTTATTAGAATTAGTTTTTTTCAGCAGATATTAATGTAAGTTCATTTGAACTATTTCACTTCTACTGCCTATTCTTATAGGAGGCCCCCAAGTTCCATACCCAGAAGAAACTACAACATTCAAAGTATCTTTCTTTAAATAACCATAATCAATTTCAAACATTTTATTTGTAACTAAATTTCCAGGGATAATTTGTCCTTTATGAGTATGACCAGAAAGTTGTAAATCAATATTTGCATTTAAGCTTTCGTCTATATACTTAGGATTATGATCTATAACAATCATAGCTTTAGATTTATCAAGATTATGTGTTAAATCTAATAGTGAAGCCCTATCATTTTCAGAAAATCTATTTATTGTAATATCATCTCTTCCTATTATATAGAGGCTGTCATTTATTAAAATAGATTCATCCCTTAAGACTTTAACAGAATTTTCTTCAAGTATTTTGACTATTTGATTTTCAGATTTAGTCATTAAGTCATGATTACCTAAAGAAGCATAAGTACCATATGTAGATTTAATTTTTGAAAATTCTTTTCCCATATTATTATTTAGGAATGGTTTGATATCACTATCTATAATATCTCCAGCAATTACCACTATATCAGGATTTAAGGCATTGATTTCATCTATCATATTAGAAAGCCTTGTGTTCTTAATTATATTTCCTAAGTGTATATCAGATACCATAACTACATTCACAGGTTCATTAAAGGATGTTTTATCTATATCTATATCAAAAGATTTCACATAAGAATTTTTAGAATTAAAGCTTCCAATTATAGTTAATATAATAAAAACTACAGTAATTAATATAGTTTGATAAATATAGTATTTATTATTTAAGTTATTTGATAAGGGTGATTTA
>JAQCTH010000072.1 GCA_027686065.1 Clostridiaceae bacterium AF10-41 | reverse complement strand
TAGAGGATTGTGTGGTATGGATATATTAATGATATTTATTGAAATGATGCTAGTAGTACTTTTGTATAATACTTTATTTAATAAAAGTAATAATAAAAACTTATTTAGATATGCAGCTGTTATAGCTATATGTAGTATATTATTTTATAACTTTAAAAGTATAAATGGAATATTAATTTATTTAATACTATTATTATTTGAAATTTTTGCAATAGCATTTATAGATAAGAAGGATAATAACCTTGTGTTAATAGAAATAGTGATTTGTGTTGTAGTAACTTTTATACTTCAAAATATATCGGTTACAATTGTATATCTAATAACTGGGAAAACAAAAGAATTAGTCTTTTTACATATGGGACTGTTTGTTGTTAGTATAATAGCAATTATGATTTTTTCAAAAAGATATATTAAGAAAAAAAACTTGGATTTTGAGGATGATATAAGGGACAATTTATTAATATCAAATATATTCTTAAATATATTTATGTTTTTTATGATATTAAAGGTTATTTATGATAGTGGTAAATTTTCAAATTTAATAGTTATAGAAATAATTTTACTTATATTTATTAATATATTTTTAAATGTTAGCTTCTATAGAACTTTACATAAAAATATATTAAAGGATAAGAGTATAGAAGTTAAAAATGCCTACAATCCATTATTAGACGATATAATAGAAAATATAAGAGCAAATGAGCATGAATATAAAAATCACATGAACATGTTATATTCAATAATATTTGTAGCAAAGGATATCCCAGACCTTAAAGAAAGAGCAAGCAGATATCTTGGAGAATTAGATCATAAAAATATATTAAATTCTATATTAGAAATAGAAAGTACAATAGTAAAATCTATTTTATATAGTAAGCTAGTTGAATGTGAGCAGTTTGGAATAAAACTTAATTATTCTATAAATAGCAATATAGAGGATTCATGTTTAGATGATTCTGAAATAACCATAATATTAAGTAATTTATTAAATAATGCAATTGAGGCTACTAAAAATTCAGATAAGAAGGAAATTAATATAAAGATTTATAAATATGAAAGAATTCTAATAGAGGTTTCAAACAATATTGAACCAGAGAAAATAAATAATTTGGATGTAGAAGATTTCTTTAGAAAAGGTTTTTCAAGTAAAGGAAAAGGAAGAGGTTATGGTTTATATAATGTTAAAAAAATAGTTAAGAAATATAAAGGTGATATAAGAATAAAGGTAGAAGGAGAAATTTTAGCTATAGTATTATCTATATAAATAATGTAAACATAAATTAGTATTTTTGCACCATACATTTAAATTAAATGATATAAGAATATATAGTAAATAATATAAGATTAAAAGTTAATAATTCTGTTTTAGTGTAGAATATTTATTGTAACTTAAATAACAAATTAAACAGCTATAATTTACATATAAATTTTTGCTATACTTATGATATAATTACATGATAAGAATAGATAATAAGGAGAAATAGGCCATATGTCATTTTCATCAAAGGTAAAAGGAGAAATCTGCAGATATTCTGAATTAACAAAAGAAGATGCATTAGCTGAAATATCAGCAATAATGAAAGTAAGTGGTACAATATCCTTTAGTGGATTAGGGTTAGCATTTAGGATTACTACTGAAAATCCAGCATCTGCAAGGCATATATTTAGTTTGCTTAAAGAACACTTTAACATACATTCAAAATTAATGGTTAAAAAAAGTAATTCATTAAAGAAAAACAATATATATATGGTACTTATAGAAGAATCTATGGGAGTAAGGGATCTTTTAAGAGATACTGGGATACTTACAGAAATAGAAGGGGTATTAACTTTAGATTATAGAATAGATGAGGATATGGTTAAAACAGAAGAGTTAAAAAGAGCATATATAAGAGGAGCTTTTATAGGTGGTGGGAGTATAAGTAACCCAGAAAAAACTTATCATCTAGAGTTCGTTACTCATAGTGAAGATTATGCTAAAGACTTATCAGTTTTAATAAATACTTTTGGACTAAATTCAAAAGTAATACAAAGAAAAAATAGCCATATTATTTATTTAAAAGAAGGTGAACAAATTTCAAATCTTTTAGGAATAATAGGAGCGCATACCTCATTACTGGAGTTAGAAAATATAAGAATAATGAAGGAAATGAGAAATAATGTAAATAGGCTTGTAAATTGCGAAACAGCTAATTTAAGCAAAACAGTTAATGCAGCAGTGAGGCAAGTTGAAAGTATAAAATTAATACAAAGAGAAATAGGACTTCAAAGGTTACCTAAAAATTTAAGAGAAATAGCAGAACTTCGATTAAGCTATCCAGATGAATCACTAAAGGAGTTAGGGGAAATGTTAGATCCTCCAGTAGGAAAATCTGGTGTTAATCATAGATTAAGAAAAATCGAAAAAATAGCAGAGGAAGTTAGATCGGGAACCTATTAGGACAGTTAGCAATTTACAGTTGAGGATGAAACTTCAGAGGAGTTTCTTTGATTTTCATAATCCTGCTAGATGGATTATATCCTTAACTGTCCATTATTAATTGAAAGGAGGATGTTTTAATGAGTAAAAAATTTACACATCTACATCTCCACACAGAATATAGTTTACTTGATGGTTCAGGAAAAGTTAGTAAAATAATTAATAAAGCTAAAGAACTAGGGATGGATAGTATTGCTATTACAGATCATGGAGTTATGTATGGGTGCGTTGCCTTTTATAAAGAGGCCGTTGAGCAAGGCATCAAGCCTATACTTGGTTGTGAGATATATGTAGCAGCAAAATCAATGGACATTAAAATAAATGATAAGGAAAATAGCACTCATCACTTAGTTCTATTAGTAAAAAATGAAGAAGGATATAAAAATCTTATGGAAATTGTATCGCAAGCATCTATAAGGGGTTTTTATTATAAACCAAGAGTTGACCATGATTTCTTAAGAGCTCATAGTAAAGGGCTTATTGCACTAAGTGCCTGCTTGGGTGGGGAGGTGCAATCTTGGCATCTTAAGGATAATTATGAAAAAGCTAAGGAAATAGCACTTCTATATAAAGATATTTTTGAAGATGGTTTTTACCTAGAGATACAAAACCATGGTATGGATGAGCAAAGAAAGGTTACAGAAGCAAATATTAAGTTATCAAAGGAAACAGGAATTCCTTTAGTAGCAACTAATGATGTTCATTATATGAATCAAACTGATTCAGAGTCACACGATGTGCTTATGTGTATTCAAACTGCAAAAACTATCGATGATCCAAATAGAAGAAGGTATCCTTCAGATCAATTTTACTTAAAATCCCCAGATGAAATGTGGGATATGTTTTCATATATTCCAGAGGCTTTAGAAAATACAACTAAAATTGCAGAAGAATGTAACTTTGATTATGAATTTCATGTATCAAAGCTTCCTAAGTTTCCAGTTCCAGAAGGCATTGAGCCATATGAATATTTAAAGAATATTTGTTATTCTGGTTTAATTGAAAGATATGAAGTTTTTAAAGAAGTTGTGGGTAAATCACTAAATGTGAAAGAAGTTGTGGATTATTACAAGGAAAATGAAGAAGCCTGTGAATATATTGAGAGATTAGAGTATGAACTATCAGTAATAAAACAAATGGGATATGTAGATTATTTCCTAATTACCTGGGATTTTATAAGGTTTTCTAATGAAAGAGGAATCCCAACAGGGCCTGGACGTGGATCGGCAGCAGGTTCAATAGTAGCATATACGTTAGGAATAACCAAAATAGATCCAATAAAATATAATTTAATTTTTGAAAGATTTTTGAATCCTGAAAGAGTAAGCATGCCAGATATAGATTCAGACTTTTGTTACGAAAGAAGACAAGAAGTTATTGATTACGTTGTTGAAAAGTATGGAATAGACAATGTTTCACAAATAATAACCTTTGGAACTATGGCACCAAGGGCATGTATAAGGGATGTTGGAAGAGCTATGAATTATTCTTATGCAGAGGTAGATAGAATTGCTAAAATGATTCCTACTATGCTTGGAATAACCATAGATAAAGCTCTAGATATAAACCCAGAGCTTAAAGCAGCATATAATAATGAAGAAAGAGTAAAAGCTTTAATAGATGTAAGTAAGAGTTTAGAAGGATTACCTAGACATTCATCAACTCATGCAGCTGGAGTAGTAATAGCATCTAAGCCTTTAGTTGAATATGTACCACTTCAAAAAAATGAAGATTCTATAGTATCACAATTTGATATGACCACTTTAGAAGAATTAGGATTATTAAAAATGGATTTCCTTGGATTAAGAACTTTAACAGTTATGAACGATGCCGTTAAAATGATTAAAGAAAATCAAGGAATGGAAATAAATTTAGATAAAATAAATTTTGAAGATAAAGCAGTTTATAAAATGATTGGAGAAGGAAAAACAGCAGGTGTATTTCAATTAGAATCTCCAGGAATGATTTCATTTATGAAGGAATTAAAGCCAGATTCATTAGAAGATATAATAGCTGGAATATCATTATACAGACCAGGACCTATGGCTGAAATTCCAAGGTATATAGAAAGTAAGCAAAATCCAGATAAACTTCACTATGATACTCCTGAACTTGAAGAAGTATTAAGCGTAACCTATGGAGTTATGGTTTATCAGGAACAAGTTATGCAGATAGTAATGAAGCTAGCTGGGTACTCATTAGGAAGAAGTGACCTTGTTAGAAGAGCTATGTCTAAAAAGAAGCATAAAGTTATGGAAGAAGAAAGAAAAAACTTCATTTATGGCATTGTAAATGATGATGGAACTGTAGAAGTTCCAGGCTGTTTAAGAAATGGGATTTCAGAAGAAGCTGCAAATAAAATCTTCGATCAGATGATGGACTTTGCAAGCTATGCATTTACAAGTAATTTCACTAACTAGAAAATTTGAAAAGTGGAATTACATAAGGAGTGCCTTTGTAGAGAAATCTGCAAAGAAAATAGGGTGAATTGCGGGAAAGACCTTAGAGCCTTAAATACTAACTTAATCTAGTAATAGAATTAGGGGCTTAGAGTAATTATCTAAGATAGAGTAAAAATTTTAAGGATTGGTTAATCCGCAGCCAAGTTTCCTAGAAATAGGTTAAAGGTTCAGAGACTAGATAAAGTATCCTAAGTATGTAAAATAATATATGGAGAAATATCCACGAGTGCCCTATACCCTTAAAGAATAAGGGTAATGATATAGTCCGATCTCTATAGAGATATAGAGTCTGAAGAAATTTCAGAGTAACAATATGTCAATAAGTCCCATGCAGCGGCTTATGCAGTTATAGGATATCAAACTGCATATTTAATGAAATATTATCCTGTAGAAACTATAGCAGCAATGCTTAATTCAGTTATGGGAACAAGTGAAAAAGTAGCACATTATATAAACTTTGCAGAGGGTTTAGGAATACAAGTATTACCACCAGATATAAATAAAAGTTATTCTAAATTTACTGTTGAAGGTGACAAAATTATATTTGGATTAGCAGCAATAAAGAATGTTGGTTATAATGTTGTAGAAAATATTGTAGCAGCTAGAGATAAAAAAGGTGATTTTGAATCACTAATGGATTTCATAAACAAAATAGACTTATCATCTATAAATAAAAGAGCCATAGAGAGCTTAATAAAATCAGGAGCCCTTGATTGCTTTGAAATTTTTAGATCTAGACTTTTAGCTGTATATGAAAAATTAATGGATGGAGTCAGCAATGAAAAGAAAAGAAACATAGATGGGCAAATGAGTCTATTTGGCTTAGAAGAAGAAATTGAAGTACCTGAAATTAATTATCCAAACATTAAAGAATTTGCAAAGAAAAATCTTTTAGCAATGGAAAAAGAAATGACAGGATTATATCTTTCTGGGCATCCTTTAGATGAATATGCAGATAGCTTGAAAGCTCAAACTAGTACTGATATAGAAAAAATTTATAAGTCATATGAATTAATAAAAGAAAATTATAATGCAAGTGATCTACCAGAGGATATGATAACAGATGAAGAAAGAGTAATACTTGGAGGTATAATAGCAGAAGCTAATCAAAAAATAACAAGGAATAATACTATGATGGCATTTTTAAAAATGGAAGATTTAACAGGAGTTATAGAAGTTATAGTATTTCCTAAGACTTTAGATAAAGTTAGAGAATTTATTAAAGAAGATAGTTTAGTTGTTATAAAGGGAAGAGTAAATATAAAGGAAGATGAACAGCCAAAGCTTATATGCGAAAGTATAGAACCTTTGGAGAAAATAAACACAGCCAAAGTTTATATTAGAGTAAATAATCTTGATGAAGGTAGAGAATTAATGAAAGAATTAAAAAGAATGCCTCCAGAATATAAAGGTGACACTACTGTATTTATTTTTACTGTTAATGACAGAAAAAATTATAGAGCGCCAAAGGATATATGGATAAACTTGGAGTCTGAAGCAATAATTTATTTTAAGGAAATTGTTGGTGAAGAAAATGTTAAAATTATAGAGTAAACTATTGAAAAGGAAGCTTGAATAAAATCATCTTCCTTTTTCAAATTATTTTTCTAAATTTTACTAAAGCACAATATTCCTTATATCTTTAATAAATTTGAAAAACAAAGAAATTATAATTAAAAAATAAGAAAAAATTATTATATAGTCTATAAATTATATTTATTTAGGTTATAATATAAATAAGAAAGTATAAAAAAGTCGATAAAAATCAAAATATTGCATTTATTTTAGTTGCATAAACTTTAAGTAGCAAGTAAAATAAATAAGGTAGTAAAAAGTAGTAAAGAAATTAGATTAATTTGTGCAATAATTAAAATTATTATAGTAATAAAAAAATGGATAATTCCACAGAGAGTGGGACAACCTTTGTCCCGGTGGTGTTAAGGAGGAAACAGCATGAAAAAAATAGCTATTTTAACTAGTGGTGGAGATGCTCCAGGAATGAATGCAGCAATAAGAGCTGTTGTAAGAACTGCTTTATATCATGGAATAGAAGTAATGGGAGTTCAAAGAGGATATAGTGGTTTAATCAATGGAGAATTATTTACTATGGATAGATCTTCAGTATCAGATATTATCCATAGAGGAGGAACTATCTTAAGAACTGCTAGATGTAAAGAATTTAAAAAAGAAGAAGTAAGAATTAAAGCTACTAAAATACTAAAAGCATATGGAGTAGACGCTTTAGTAGTAATTGGTGGAGATGGGTCATTTACAGGAGCTAAGCTTTTATCAAAATTAGGTGTTAAGACTGTAGGTTTACCAGGAACAATAGATAATGATTTATCTTATACTGATTTCACAATAGGATTTGATACTGCATTAAATACAGTAATAGATGCTATAGATAAAATTAGAGATACATCAACTTCTCATGAAAGAGTATCAATAGTTGAAGTTATGGGAAGAGATTGTGGAGATATAGCTTTATATGCAGGTATTGCAGGTGGAGCAGAATATATAATAACTCCAGAAAAGGGATTCTCAAAAGAAGAACTTTGTAAAGTTATATTAGAAGGAAAACAAAAAGGAAAAATACACAATTTAGTTTTATTAGCTGAAGGTGTAGGTGGAGCACAAGAATTAGCTAAGTATGTTGAAGAAGTTACTGGAATAGAAACAAGAGCAACAGTACTTGGACATATTCAAAGAGGTGGTAGCCCAACTGTAACTGATAGAGTATTAGCATCTAAAATGGGAGCTAAAGCTGTGGAAGTTCTTTTAGAAGGAAAGACTTCAAGAGTTATAGGAATAAAAAATAATGAGATAATCGATCAAGATATAGATGAAGCCTTAGCAATAGATAGAACATTTGATGAAAAGTTATATAAAATGGCAAACGAAATTTCATCTTAGACATAAATTTTTGATTTATTACTCAATAAATAAATATTTTAAAGCCAACAATAAAATTATATACGTAAATTAAAGGAGTGTTGTTACATGAGAAAAACTAAGATGATTTGTACTATAGGACCAGCTAGTGAAAATCCAGAAATATTATCAAAAATAATAGAAGCGGGAATGAATGCATCAAGACACAACTTCTCACATGGAGATCATGCAGAACATGCTGAAAGAATAAATTTAGTTAAAGATTTAGCTAAAAAATATAATAAAGAAATAGCTATAATGTTAGATACTAAAGGACCAGAAATAAGAACTGGAAAATTCGAGCCTAAAAAAGTTGAATTAAAATCAGGTGAAGATTTTGCAGTATATGCAGGTGGAGATGTAATTGGAGATACAACTAAGTGTACAGTTACATACGAAGGATTAGCTAAGGATGTTAAACCAGGAAATATCATATTAATAGATGATGGTTTAGTTGGACTAAAAGTTGAATCAATTGAAGGAAATAAAATCAACTGTAAAGTTATGAATACAGGATTTGTAGGAACACATAAGGGAGTTAACGTTCCAGGAGTTTCAATTAAATTACCAGCCTTAACAGAAAAAGACATAGCTGATTTAAAATTTGGTTGTGAAATTGGAGTTAATTTAGTTGCAGCTTCATTTATAAGAAAAGCATCTGATGTTGAAGCTATAAGAAAGATATTAGTTGAAAATGGTGGAGAAAATATTCAAATATTCTCAAAAATAGAAAACCAAGAAGGTGTAGATAATATAGATGCTATATTAGAAGCATCTGATGGAATAATGGTAGCTAGAGGAGACCTAGGAGTAGAAATTCCAATGGAAAAACTACCAGCAGTTCAAAAATTGATAATTGAAAAGTGTAATATAGTTGGAAAACCAGTTATCACAGCTACACAAATGTTAGATTCTATGATAAGAAATCCAAGACCAACAAGAGCAGAAGTATCTGACGTTGCAAATGCTATTTATGATGGAACTGATGCTATAATGTTATCAGGAGAATCAGCAAATGGAGATTGGCCAGTAGAAGCTGTAGAAACTATGGCAAAAATAGCAATAGAAGCAGAAAGTCAATTACATTATGAAATAGCTACATCAAAAGCTAAGAAGCACATACCTGCTATAGCAGGAGTTATTTCAAGAGCTGCTGCAAATGCAGCAAATGAATTAAAAGCTTCAGCAATAATTTCATCAACACAAAGTGGATCAACTGCAAGAAGATTATCTCAATGTAGACCAGATTGCCCAATAGTTGCTGTAACTCCAGATGAAAAAGTAGCTAAAAATTTAGCATTATGCTTTGGAGTTTACCCAGTTGTTTCAAGACAAATGGAATCAACTGATCAAATGATGGAAGAATCAGTTAAAGTTGCAGAAGCTAATGGATTTGTTAAAACAGGAGATACAGTTGTGATAGCAGCTGGAGTTCCAATAGCTGAAATAGGAACTACTAACTTATTAAAGATAAGCGTGGTTGAATAAAAGATAAGAATTTAGTTAAATAGAGTAATATAGATATAGGATAGTTAGTGTAATAACTAATAAATCCTATATCTTTTTTTTACTCTTAATTAATCTATACTATTGAAAGCAAAAATATCAGGATCAATATCATTACTTTTAAAGAAGGTTTCTATTTTAAGACGAACTTCTAAAAGTAAATTTTTTATGATTTCGAATTTTTCTTCATTAAATCTAAAACTAGGAATACTTACACTAATAGCAGCTAGAATTTGAGAATCTTTAAATAATGGGACACTAATACAAGAAGTGTAATCATTAATTTCCATATTTTCAGTACTATATCCATCATATCTTACTTTAAGTAATTGATTATAAAGAACTTCAATATCAGTTATAGTATTTTCAGTATAAGCTTTTAATCCATATGGATACATAAGTTTTAATTCGTCTAAATTCTTATTGAAAATAAGAGATTTTCCTAAAGAAGTACAATATGCAGGAAGTCTTTTCCCAACAGAAGAAATAAGCCTAATAGGCTCTTCAGAATCTACTTTAGCTATATATAAAACTTGATTTCCATCAAGAACACCTAGTTGGCAAATCTCGCCTGAATTATCAACTATATATTTCATTTCAGTTTTTATAAATTCAAGTATATTTACATTGTTTGTATAA
Source organism: Clostridiaceae bacterium AF10-41 (assembly GCA_027686065.1). GTDB lineage: Bacteria > Bacillota > Clostridia > Clostridiales > Clostridiaceae > Clostridium. The sequence continues at coordinate 8,215 of JAQCTH010000072.1, read as the reverse complement.
GATGAACCAATACAATAAGAAGAAATTCCTATTGTGTACTTATAAGTGTTTTTATTCATAAATATAAATTTCCTAGCAGCCATAGTATGGATTACAGGATATAAGCTACTTTTAGGTGCATCTATTAAATTTGAGATTTCTGTTAATGTAAGTCCTTCAGGATTAGAAGACAATAATTCTAGAATATCTAAAACCCTTTCTGTAGGTCTATGCTCATTTTTTTTCATTAAATATTCCCTCCCCTTTATTAAGTGAATTATAGCAAATAATTTTCATCAAAACAATGATAAAAAAATTTTTATAAAACGTTTACTTATAAAGAAAAAGGTGGTAATATAAAAACAAGAAGTTCGTAAATATATAATAGGTTTGTATACACGAACTAAATGAGGGGGATGTAATTTATGATCATGAAATTTTTAAAAAAGGTACCAGCAGGTATGATGATTGTTCCATTATTAATTGGATCATTCTTAAACACATTTTTTCCTGAAGCACTTAAAATAGGGTCCTTTACTACTGCTGTATTTTCAAATGCAGGAGCAGCAACAGCAATGGGTATTCAGTTATTTTGTTTAGGAACTACATTACAACTTAAAGATATGCCAAAAGTGGTTAAACGTGGTGGGATATTACTACTTGCTAAGTTTGCTATTGGAGCTGCAATAGGTATAACAGTTGGAAAAGTCTTTGGTTTTAATGGAATTCTAGGATTATCTGCATTAGCAATAATTAGTGCAGTTACAAATAGTAATGGAAGTATCTATCTAGCATTAATGAAAACTTATGGAGATACAACTGATTGTGCGGCAATGGCCTTACTAGCTTTAAATGATGGTCCATTCTTTACATTAATTGCATTAGGAGCATCTGGACTAGCTAATATACCGGGAAAAGCCTTAATAGCAACGGTAATTCCAATAATAGTTGGTATGATTCTTGGAAACTTGGACAAGAGCTTAAGAGATTTCTTAGCACCAGCAGGAGATATTTTAATTCCTTTTGTTGGTTTAACATTAGGAGCTGGAATTAATTTAACTAATGTTGCAAAGGGTGGTCCACAAGGGATATTATTGGGACTAATAACATTGGGAATTGGTGGTACATTCATTGTATTTTGTGATAAGGTGATAGGTAGACGTCCAGGTTATGCAGGTTGGGCAGTTGCAACTACTGCTGGGAATGCTATTGCTGTTCCTGCAGCTGTGGCATTAATAGATCCAACTTGGACACCATTTGTAGACGTAGCAACTTCTCAAGTAGCTGCAGCTACTGTTGTTACAGCAATATTAGTTCCTTTAGTAACTGACTGGTGGGCGAAGAAATATGGATGTCCACAAATTCCTTTAAATAAAAATATGGTGACAGAAGAAGGTTTGCCAGCAAGTAAATAAAAAAAGATATAAAGTATTTGGGAGGTATTTAAAATGATAAATTCATTAATTATTGATGTAAAGGACAACGTGGCTGTTGTAATTAAAGAGATAGAAAAGGGAGAGGAAATTAATTATAAATTTGATAATGAAGAAAAAACTCTAATAGCAAAAGATAATATTAAAATTTATCATAAATTTGCTACTAAAGATATCAAGAAAGGCGATCCTATTATTAAATATGGACAACATATAGGATTAGCAGGAACTGATATTGAGTCTGGAGAACATGTTCATGTTCATAATGTAGAAAATCATAGAGAAGAGTTATAGAGTGTAGGAGGAATAGATATGAAATTTTTAGGATATAAGAGACCAGATGGTAGAATTGGAATAAGGAATCATGTGTTTATTTTGCCAGCAAGCGTATGTGCATCAGATACAACAAGGATTATAGCATCTCAAGTAGAAGGAGCTGTAACTTTTAATAATCAAAATGGATGCTCACAAGTTGCAGGAGATCAACAATTAACTATGGATGTTATGGCAGGGATGGCTGCTAATCCAAATGTATATGGAATAGTAGTTGTGTCATTAGGTTGTGAGAACTGCCAAATGGATTTAGTAGTTGATGCTATTAGAGAAAGAACAAATAAGCCACTTGAGCAGTTTATAATTCAGGAAAATGGAGGAACTCTTACAACTATTGAAAGAGCTGTACGTGCAGCAAAAAAAATGGTGCAAGAGGCATCTATGTTACAAAGACAAGAGTTTCCAATGTCAGAATTGATTATAGGAACAGAATGTGGTGGATCAGATCCAACAAGTGGATTAGCATCAAATCCGTTAATTGGGGAACTAAGTGATCTTATGGTGGAAGAAGGCGGAACATCTATCCTTTCAGAAACTACTGAATTTATAGGAGCAGAGCATATTTTAGCAGAAAGAGCTAAGACACCTGAAATTAAGGAACAAATATATCATATAGTACATCGTTATGAAAAGGCCTTACAATTGGTAGGAGAAGAGGTTAGAGAAGGAAATCCATCTCCAGGAAATAAGGCAGGTGGGCTTACTACTCTTGAAGAAAAATCATTAGGTTGCATTCATAAGGGTGGGCATACATCAGTAAATGCAGTTTACGATTATGGAAAGCAAGTATCAGAAAAAGGGCTTGTTATAATGGATACTCCAGGAAATGATCCATCTTCTGTAGCAGGTATGGTAGCTGGAGGAGCTCAAATAGTAGTATTCTCAACCGGTAGAGGAACACCAACAGGAAATCCAATTGTACCAGTTATAAAAATTACGGCTAATAGGCAAACATATAACAATATGGTAGATAACATTGATATAGATGCTAGTCCTATTATATATGGAGAAAAAACATTGGAAGAAATGGGACAAGAATTATTAAAAGAAGTTTCTGAAGTTGCATCAGGTAAAATTACTAAAGCAGAATCCCTTGGTTATACAGAAACAGCAATTGCAAGACTTTGTAATTATGTATAAAGGAGAATGAATAATGAAATTTATAAATTTCATATATGAAGGAAGTAAAAAGATAGGGATACTTTTTAAAAATGAAGCTTATATAATTGAGATAAATTCTATCTTAGAAGGAAGAAGTTTTAAATCTATAGTAGATTTAATTAAGAATATAAGTAATGAAGAAATATTGAAATTAAAAGAAGTAGTTACAAGCTTTGATAATAATTATAAAATTTATGAGTTAGAGAAAGTAAAATTATGTGCACCTATAGAAAATCCGATACATGATGTAATATGTGTAGGCGTAAATTACAGAGATCATTTAGAAGAAACTAAAAGAGGTTTTGATAAAAGTAATTTTGTTGAAGTAGAAAAAACAGTATATTTCTCAAAGAGAGCTAAAAATATTATTGGAAGTGGAGAAGTTATAGAAGGACGGTTTGACTTAGATGAAAAAATTGATTATGAAGTTGAACTAGCTATAATCATAGGTAAAGAAGGAAAGAACATATCAAAGGATAAAGCAGAAGAGTATATTTTTGGTTATTCAATTTTTAATGATATATCATCTAGAGATTTACAACAGTTACACGGTCAATGGTATATAGGAAAAAGCTTAGACACATATTCGGCTATGGGACCATGTATCTTATATAAAGATAGTGTTAAATTTCCAATAGAAATGGATATATCTAGTTCACTAAATGGAGAAATAAGACAAAAATCTAATACAAAAATGCTTATAAAGGATATTCCAAGTATAATAGAAGAACTTTCTAAGGGTATGACCTTAGAACCAGGAGATATTATTGCAACAGGAACACCAGCAGGTGTAGGGATGGGCTTTGATCCACCTAAATTTATGAAGAAAGGTGATACTATATCCTGTGAGATATCCGAAATTGGTAGGTTAATAAATAAAGTAGAATAATTTGTGGCAGAAAAGGAGAAAATATGAATAAAGCAATGTTTTTAACACCAGTTGTAACGGCTTTTGATTCTAATGGTAACATAGATATAGAAGCAAATAAAAATATATGGGATCATTTAATAAAAGGTGGAATTGATGGGTTAGTCATAATGGGAAGTACAGGAGAATTCTTTTCAATGACAACAAATCAAAAGAAACAAATTATTGATGAAGTTGTATCATATGTGAATAAAAGAGTTAAAGTTTATGTTGGTACAAGTTGTATGAGGGAAGATAATACAATTGAATTATCAAATTATGCTCTTAATGCAGGGGCAGATGCAGTTATGATTATAGGACCATATTATTTTTCTTTATCAAATGAAAGTATTGAAGAATACTATGATAAGTTAGCTAAGGAAATAAATGGAGATATATTATTATATAATTTTCCTGATAGAAATGGATATGATGTGACTCCAGAAATAACATTAAATCTAGTTAAAAAACATAAGAATATAGTAGGATATAAAGATACAGTAACAGAAATGGGACATACAAGAAAATTAGTAACTACTTTATCTAAGGAGTTTCCAGAGTTTATGATCTTTTCTGGATATGATGAGAACTTCGCACATAATATAATTTCAGGAGGGGCAGGATGTATTGGAGGACTTTCTAATCTTTATCCTGAAGTATTCTCTAAATGGGTAAAAGCAATAAATAGTAAAGACTTAGAAGAAGTTATAAAAATACAAGGTATAGTAGATAAAATGATGAATTTATATGATATAGGAAAGCCATTTATTCCTATAATAAAAAGAGCTATGATCCTTAGAGGAATAAAAATGGAGGATTATTGTACTCCACCATTTTTAATGGCTAATGAATTACAAGAGGAAAAAATAAAGACAATAATAAAAGAATTGAATCTTATATAAATTTATTAAACTATATTTATTATTAAAATTTAACAAAGCATTTATTAAAGGCTATAAAATTTTGAATATATTTTATTAAATATATTCAAAACTTTTATAGTCTTTTTAGTTATAGTATATTAATAAAAGACTTTATTATAATAGATATGAAGAATATAAAATATACTATAGACATAAAATGATAATCATTATCATTAATAACTAAAAATATATTAAAATAGTATATAAGATGTATAAAAATAGTAATAAAAATAGATAGATTTAGATAATTAACAAAATGTTAATAATTATATTGATAATATTTCAGTTATAATGTATATTATGAAAAGAATATTGTAATAATATTAAATGGAATTAAATGGCAACTAATTCTGAATTGGGCATCTATATGATGCCATTTTTTTTACTCTAAAATAAGTGTGATATATATCCCAATTAATAATTTGGAGTTAATAATTTAATATGGATTTAAGTATATAGAGTTTTAATAAGTGTATAAACTTAAGGAGAAGGAAAATCCTATCCCCTTGTGGCTATAGTGAGTTCATGATATTATAAGATGAAACTTTAGAAGATAGTTAAAATTTTTATATAAGATTTTAAGAGGTGATCATTTTGGTTGAAAAAAATAATGAATATATATTAGATATAGTTGGTGTAGGCTATGAAGGTGAAGGTATTGCTAAAATAGATGGATATCCAATATTTGTAGAAGGTGCTATATACGGTGAAAAGGTAAGAGTATTAATAGTTAAGGTTAAGAAGAACTTTGCCTATGGAAAGCTATTAGAGATAGTAGAGGCTTCAGAAGATAGAGTAGAACCTAAATGCATAAATTACAAAAGATGTGGAGGCTGTTCACTTCAACATATAAGTTATAAAAAACAGTTAGATTATAAATATGAAAGAGTTAAGGATTGTGTTTCAAAAATTGGTGGATTATCAAAAGAACTTGTAACATATCCATTAGCAATGGATGTTCCAGAACGATACAGGAACAAAGTTCAGCTACCAGTTGGAATGGTAAAAGGAAAATTATCAATAGGCTTTTATGCACCAAGAAGTCATGACATAATAGATTTAGATACTTGTTTAATTCAAGATAAGATAGCAGATAAGGTTACTGAAATAACTAGAACTTGGATAGAAAAGTACAAAATAATACCTGCAACAATAGATGGAAAGTTTAATCCTAAAGGATTAATAAGACATATAATGATTCGTAGAGGGTTTAAAACTAATGAGGTTATGGTTGTAGTAGTAACAACTAAAAAAGATATTCCATATATAAGTGAATTTATAGAAATGATAAAAAATAATATTGATGGAATAAAAAGTATTATTCAAAACATAAATGAAAAAGATACTAATGTAATACTAGGTGAAAAGTGTATAACTTTATGGGGAGAAGATATAATAACGGATTATATAGGAAACTTTAAATTTAAAATATCACCTCTTTCATTTTTTCAAGTTAATCCAAATCAAACAGAAGTATTGTATTCTAAAGCATTAGAATATGCTGCCCTTACAGGTGAAGAAACAGTTTTTGATGCATATTGCGGTACAGGAACAATAACATTATTCCTTTCACAAAAAGCAAAAAAAGTTTATGGTGTAGAAATAATAAAAGAAGCTATCCACAATGCAAAAGAAAATGCTAACATAAATTCTGTGGATAATGCAGAGTTCTTTGTGGGTAAATCTGAAGAAATAATACCTGATTTAATAGAAAAGGGAATCAATCCAGATGTTATAGTAGTAGATCCTCCAAGAAAGGGTTGCGATATAAAATTACTAGAAGCAATAGGAAAAGCAAAACCAAAAAGAGTAGTATATGTTTCCTGTGATCCTAGTACTTTAGCAAGAGACTTAAAAATACTAGAAGAACTAGGATACAAGACCGAATCAGTTCAACCTGTAGATATGTTTCCGCATACGGCGCACGTGGAGTGCTGTGTGTTGCTAAAAAAAGCTGATGTAACAACCAAATAAACCCTCGCAATTTTAAATAAACCCTTGCTTTTTCAAAAAAACTCTCGCAGGTTTTACCCAAAAAGAAACCAAAAGAGAACCCAACAAAAGGTAAGGTTATAGGTAGGAGCTCCCAAAAGAGCTCCTGTTCTTGGTTAATCAATGAACTATCTAAACCAACCCCAAAAGCACCGCAGGTACCGAAAATAGGTAGCAGCTCAGCTACTGCTGGTGGGTTTTAAATAGAATTTGATAGTTGATTAGAAGATGATTTTCAGATGAATATCTAAGGTGAAATTTTGAAAGACTATTTTTAAAATTAAAAAAGGTTTGCTTTAAAAGAGGTATTTGATACTGTGTTTTTTAGGAGATTTTTCTGCGAGACTTTTTTAAAAAGGGACGGAAGAATGAGGGGTTGAAGGGGGTAAATTTGAAAGACTTTTTTTATACTAGACATATTAATAATTAAATCTTTTTCACTAATAATCTAATTGAGTGTAAAAATAGATTTTTTATTATTTACAAATAATTAGATAAAAATAAAATATTTACATTTTATTAGGTGTATAGTATTATGTATTAAGTAAAAGCTAGAATATAATTTGATATTCTTTTTAGAAAAAATTTTGCATTAATAAAAATTAAATAAGACTATTAGAAAACTATTATTATAAAAACTACTTTAGGGAATCTAAAGTAATTTTTGTTGTGATAGTTTTTATTTTTTATTTAAATAAAATAATTTAATAACAAAGGAGACGAGCTATGGAAAGTAAAAATACTAAACAAACCACTATGCTAAAGATACGAGGAGAGATAGAACAACATGGAAAACAGTTATCAAAAGTTATTGAAACATATTTAGATGATTGTATAAAAAGAATAGAAGATATGGAGATAGATGAATATGATGATTTTTATGACTTAAATATATCCAATGAAAATCATACAAGAGTAGATAGAAATTATTCAATATCTAATGAAATTCATAGTAAGATAGAAAAATATAGAGCTATAAAAAATATGAGTAGAAACCAGTTTATTAATAAAGTAATGGAAAGAGGACTAGAGGTAAATCCCGATAAAATTACTAAAGAGTTAATAAGTAAAGTAAATTTAAGAAAAAGTATAATGAAAAAAGATAGAAAGAAAAAGCCAAGCTTTATAATTAAGCTTAATAAGAATAATGATGATAAATTCAAAAGAATATATACCATTAAAATGGAGGAATGTGGGGAAGAGATTTATATTGATAAAAGCATAATTATGGAATGTATAATAGAAATAATTTTATCAAAGTTTGATAACAAGTTTTATAGTTTAAGATAAAAAGTTGAAATTACTACTAGTTTAAAGTTGCTTTTATAGCAATTGGCTTGTAGTAATTTTTTTATGAAGAAATAGAGGTAGGGGGACAATAATGGAAAGTTTTAAGGTAAATGATATTACATTTTATTTAGAAAAAAATTGTGTTTTAAGGCAAAAGTATAAATGATAAGATTAGAATGTAAGGAAATGATCATATA
>JAQCTH010000071.1 GCA_027686065.1 Clostridiaceae bacterium AF10-41 | reverse complement strand
TTATTTATTATGTTATTTTACGCTTAACATTTGTACTTTATATTCTTACTATACTATAGTATTTATATTTTAGCACCATTAATAGTTAATCTTATAACTTTTTTAAATTAAAATTAGAATTATCTTCTATATGGTTAATTTCTATTTAACTTTTTATTTACAAATTTAACAATAATATAAATCATTCCCATGTATATTAATGATAATAATTCTAAATTTATAAAATAATTATATCCACTTCCTATATCCTCAAGAATAGTTCCCTTTGCTGCTATATTTGAATTGAAAGTTACAAAAAAGTAATCTGTATTAAACATATGGTTGAATACTCCCATTGTTATACCTATTATTTGAAGTGTAATATATACTCTTATTACTTCTTTTTCATTTAAGAAATATTTATGTATTATAAGAAAATATAAGGGAATTACTATTATGGAAATATGCGATACCATAAATTGATAATATTTTAAATATCTGCTTGATAATGATGTATCCATAGATAATAAACTACCAATTCCTCCTATCAATCCATAGCAAAGTGTAAAATTATATATTTTTTTATTTTTGTTAATTCCAAGAATTATACATAGTACATTTGATATATAACAAAGATGTAGTGGTAAATTATCTAACTCTATACCTGTAATTATCCAATTTGCTAAATAATAAGATATAAAGAATATTGTTGATACAACTGTTAATGTATATCTTATTATTTTTTCAACTTTACTATTTTTTCTTATTTTCTCTCTATATAATAATAATAATGTTATTATTATTGCCATTATTATTAAAGGAATTATTTGTTCAAAAGTATTCATTTTATAGATATCATATGGTCTTTTAAAGATAAAAAAATTTTTCATACTCTTCTCCCCTTTATATAGAGTATGAATTTATTAATTAAATAATTCTTAATTGGGCTGCCTAAACGACAGCCCCAACATTATTTTATTTTTAGGTTACTGATCTCCAGCAACCATTTCTAGTACAATTATTGTTATTACCTGTATTATTAGTTCTTTGCCTAGCATTATTTAAACAATTCAGTATTTCTCTATAAGCATTTTCATATCCTTGTCTAAGACCATTTTGGAATCCTACTCTAACGCCTCTTTGATATCCTACTCTACAACCATTTTGATATCCTTTTTGATATCCTGCTTTATATCCTGCATTATATCCTTGCCTATATCCTCTTTCAAAGCTAGCTCTTGCTAATTCTTGAGCCCTAGCAACTCCTTTTGCATATCCTTCTCTAAATCCTTCTTGTCTTCCTTGTTGCCTTCCGCACTCATACCCCTTTATATATCCTTTTTCTAAGCCTGCTTTTAATCCTCTTTCATACCATTTGCGACAGTCAATTATTCCATTATTATCGCAACATCCTACATTATTTATGTCATTATTATCATTGCATCCGCAAGAACTTTGATTTCTAGTAGATTCCTCAACAAAACTATTATCTTGGAAAATATTACTCTTACTCAATTCTTCAATATCATTCATTAAATTACTTTCTTCTTCAAAGCCAGAAGAATTATCTTCAGTGAAATTAACATCTTTAAAAGAGCTTGTTTCATCTTGCTGAATTCTTTTTAGAATTTCTTCGAAATCTTTAGTACCGAATTCATAATTTGTTTCCATCTTTTTTATCTCCTTGTTATAAATGTTTATAATACATAATATATGAATCTCGTATATCTTTTGTTAATCCTTTATAAAAGTTTTTGTCTCTTTAATAACTATGATGTACATTTATTTATTCATTTAATAATGAATTTACTTCTCTAACTAATCTCTTTACTCTATCAGGTAATTTTGATATAGCTTTTTCTCTCTTTTTTTCATCCTCTATTTGAGCTATTCTCATAACTTCTTGCTGCACTCCAGGAATACTATTAAATTCTGACACTATCCTATTAAATCGTTCTGCGAATCTAGGATCTTGCATCTTTGCTTGAAGCCTCATAATTAAGTTATAACTATTCATGATTAAATTACTCCCACAATTATTTTACTTTATACTATTCATAATTATTTTTATTTGTTACCTTAAACTTTAACTCAAAAAAGAAGTCAGCATAGTAATACTAAACTAACTTCTTTTTATATTAAAATTTTAAGTTTGAAACTTGTTTAAACATATCTATCTCAGCTTGAGATTGTACTTCACTTAAACTTTCATTCCACTCTTTATCAAATTTAATTTTATATATTTCTATATGTGATTTATCTTTTACAGGTGCCATAGCTACATATTCATTTCCGCATATTAACTTTTGTTCTAGTATTGCATAATCAACTTTATTTCCATTTTCATCATTGAAAGACATTATCTTTTGATCCATATATATACACTCCTTTATTTTACTAAACTTATTTTGCTTTAATAGAATAAATTTATACATATATATTAAAAATATCTTTAACTAATCTTTAATAAGTGTTCTTGCATGGATTTTATTTGTTCTGCATATTCATCTGATACTGCTATTAAGCTTTGCTTTAAATGCTCATGGATATTATTTTCTTTTACTATAAAATCTAAGATAGCTTTAAACCCCATCTCTGTGCCTTTTATAGCTGTTTTTAGTATTTCTTTATCAGTATCTATATTCATTTCTTTAAAACTATTGAATAGTTCTAAAAACTTCCCCCATAGCCCTTCATCATATGGAACTTTAGCTCCTAATTCTTCAATTTCTTTTACTATTAAATCTTTATTTTTTTGAACTGTTACCAATACCTTATCTAGAAGTTCTATGACTTTATAATCTACAGCTTTTTCCTTTAATTTTGCTATTTCATTTTCTCCCATTATAATGCCTTCTAGTTCTTTATTAAGCACTTTTATATTTTCATCTTGCATAATATCACTCTCCTTTATATTAGTTTAGTAATATAAAGATTTATTATACATTAAAATATATACTATATTCTTATTCCTTGCTGCTTTCTTCAGTTCTATTTTTAGATTTATTATTTATAATCAGATGAATTTTATCTATTCTTCTATCATCTAATTTAACTAGCTTTAATGTTATATTATCATATTTTACTTGATAATTTTTTGTGTTAGTTGGAATCTCGCCAAGCTTTTCAATAAAAAGTCCTGCTATTGTATCTGCTACCTCTGACTCTAATTCTATATCTAAATAATCACTTATATCTGACAAAGCCATTAATCCGCTAACTATATAATTTTCATCATCTATCTTTTCTATATCTAAATTATCATCATACTCATCTAAGATCTCGCCCATTACTTCTTCTATAATATCTTCCATTGTTACTATTCCTGAAAAACCACCATATTCATCTATTAAAATAGCTATATAAGCTTTCTTATCTTTTAACTCTTTAAATAAATCATCTATACTTTTTGTTTCTATAAAGAAACATGGTTCTTTTATTAAATCTCTTATTTTTACATTATCTATTCCTTTTCCAACTATGTTTGCAAATAAATCTTTCATATGCAATATACCTATAATATTGTCTACTTCATCTTCGTAAACAGGTATTCTTGAAAAATTTTCATCTAATATTTCTTTTATACAATCTCTAATATTTTCATTAACATCTAACAAGAATGTTTCTGTTCTTGGTGTCATTATTTTTTTAGCTGCTGTATCATCAAATTCTATTATTCCATCAATCATTTCTCTTTCTGCTTGGTTTATTGCACCATTTTCTTCCCCTATTTCTATAAGGCTTCTAATTTCTTCTCTTGATATTTGTTCTTCTATTCCTTCTGTTTTAAATCCAAATATCTTAAGTATTAAACTTGTTGAAAATGATAAAAACCATACAAATGGTTTAGTTACTTTTGATATAAATAATATTGTCTTTATAGAAAACATTGCAACTTTCTCTGAATTTTGAAGTGCTATTCTTTTAGGTACTAGTTCTCCAAGAACTAATGTTATATATGCAATAGCTAATGTTGTTATAACTAATGCAATACTTTCACTATATGGAATATTAATGTTTTTTAATACATCTGCAAATCCAACTGAAATTGATGTTGCTGCTGATGCTGATGCAAAGAAACCTGCAAATGTTATTCCTACCTGTATTGTAGATAAGAAATTATTAGGTTCTTTAAGTATATTTCTTAATAAACCTGCTTTTTTATTTCCTTCTTCTGCTAATATGTTTATTTTTGTTTTATTTAATGATACTATTGCCATTTCTGCTGATGCAAAAAACGCATTAACCATTACCAATATTAAGATTAAAATAAAACTACTCCCGGGACTTCCTTCCATTTATTCATTCTCCTTAAATTAAAATATAGTGAGTTAATTTTACCATATATATGTTTCTTCTATCAAATACTTATTTATGACACAACAGATTAAATAGTCTTAATTTTTTAAATTATTATGAAATACATATATATATTAGACTATATCTTCTGAAAACTAATAATTATTATTTATAGTTTCCTAAAGAGTTAAAAGAGGCGTATAAAACGCCTCTTACTTAAGAATTTAAAGTTATTCCTCACCTATAGCTTCTTTTAATGTATGCCAAGCAAGAACAGCACATTTTACTCTAGCTGGCATATTTGATATATTTTTTAGAACTATAGCATCTTCTAATCCTTCAAGTTCTTCTTCATCACTTATTTCTCGCTTTATCATTCCAATAAATGTTTCTACAAGCTTTAAAGCTTCTTCTTTATTCTTACCTTTAATAAGATCTATCATCATTGAAGTTGATGCTTGAGATATTGCACAACCTTGACCAGTAAAGGCCAAGTCTTCTATTATCTCTTTATTCATTTTTAATTCTAATGTTATTTCATCTCCACAACTTGGATTATGCCCCTTTTCAGATAAATCTGGATTATCTAGCTTTCTTCTATTATGTCTTGAAGTACTGTGCTCCATTATAAGTTCTGTATATATAGAATTTAAATCCATTAATATTACCTCCACTTTGCAAACATATCATAAGCTTGTTTTACTGCTTCTATTAATCTATCAACATCTTCTTTTGTATTATAGAAATATATACTTGCTCTAGATGTTGCATTTATTCCCATATATCTCATTAGAGGTTGTGCACAGTGATTACCCGCTCTTATACAAACTCCAAAAGTGTCAAATATTGAAGCTACATCATGTGGGTGAACCCCTTCTATTTCAAAAGATAAAACTCCACCTCTTTTTTCAATATCTTTAGGTCCATATATTTTCACATATTCAAGTTTACTCATTTCTTCATATGCATAAGTCATTAGTTCTTTTTCAACTTTTTCTATGTTCTCCATACCTATTTCATTTAAGTAATCTATTGCTTTCGATAATCCTACTGCGGCTTCAACATTTTGAGTTCCTGCTTCAAATTTATATGGTAATACATTAAAAGTAGTTTCTTGTTCATATACATACTCTACCATATCTCCACCAAACATTAAAGGTGGCATTTTTTCTAGTAGATCCTTTTTACCATATAATATCCCTATACCCATAGGCCCTAGCAGTTTATGTCCTGCAATTACTAGAAAATCTGCATTTATATCTCTTACATCTACTTTCATATGAGGGACACTTTGTGCTCCATCAACTATAACTACAGCTCCTTTTGAATGAGCATATTCTGCTATTTCTTTTACAGGATTTATTGTTCCCAAGGCATTAGATACATGTGTTATACTTACAATCTTTGTTTTTTCAGTAATTTTACTTTTTACTTCTGCCTCTGTAAGTTCACCATTTTCATCAGTATACATATATTTAAGAATTGCACCTTTAGCCTTTGCTACTTGTTGCCATGGAATTAAATTTGAGTGATGTTCTGCAATTGAAATTACTATTTCATCACCTTCATTTATATAAGTCATCCCATATGACATTGCTAAAAGATTAAATGCTTCAGTTGCATTTTTAGTGAAAATTATTTCTTCTCTATATTTCGCATTTATAAACTTTTTAACCTTTTCTCTTGCTTCATCATAAGCTTCTGTTGCGAGTACACTCAATTCATAAGCTCCTCTATGAGGATTTGCATTAGATTGTTCATAATAATCTTTTATAGAATTTATAACAGAATTAGGTTTTTGTGTTGTTGCAGCACTATCTAAATAAACTATTCTCTTTCCGTTTTTTTCTTTATTTAATGTAGGAAAATCTTTTAAAAAGTCTATATTATTCATTATCTAAACATTCCTTTATGGAAGCTAAAATTGCTTCTCTTATATTTTCATTATCTATTTTATCTATTATTGGATTAAAAGCTCCTTCTATAATTATTCTTCTAGCATCATTATAGTTTAAGCCTCTGCTCATTAAATAGAATAGTTTTGCTTCATCTATTTTACCTGAAGCTGCTGCGTGTTCTCCAGATACATCATCTTCTTCACAAAGTAGTAATGGAAGTGCTTTGGCTCTTACTTTAGGAGATAGTATCATACAATATTCATCTTCTACTCCAACACTTCTTGTAGTTCCTCTTTTGAAATCAAGAGTTCCTCTGAATATTTTGTTTGCCTCTCCCTTTAGTGCTCCTTTAGTTGTTATCTCTGACTTACTTCTTCTTCCCTTATGAGTCATAACATAATTCATATCTATGACTTTTTTATCTCCACCTAAGTATATTGAACTAAGTGTTGACTGTGAATTATCTTCAAGTAAATCACCATGATAATTTGTTATACTGTTTTTTCCACCTAAGTCTATTGAAACAAAATCAACCTTACCATTATATCCAACATCAGAAAGGTTTGAATCTAAATTCATGGTATTTTTATTTAATAAGTTTACTTTAACAACTTGAATGTTACTATTGTTTTTACTAAATATCTTACAGACACCATTATGATATCCTTCACTATCATCTAACGAATTATATTTTATAATTACTTTTGCATTTGAATTTTCTTCTGCAACTATTAAAATATTATCTACTAAAGCGCTATTTTCCTTATCCATATTGAATTCTATAAGTATTGGCTCTTCTACATTAGAATTTTTATCTATATTTATTATATATCCCTTATTAAAATGAAGTTCTCCTTGCTTAACTATTTCATCTGAAACTCCATAAATAAATTTCTTATTTAATGGAAATACATTTCCCTTATTAAGTCTTTCTATTGTAACTCCTTCTAAATCATTACCAGTTATTTCATCATTATTAAAGTTTCCTATTTCAGGAGCTTTATAATCTTTCAATGTTACATCATTAACATTTAACCAGCTTTTAGTTCTTACAGGAGTCTTATTTAAATTATTGAAATTTAAATTACTATTCATTATCCAATGCTCCCTTCTAGTTCAAGCTTAATTAAATTATTCATTTCTACTGCATATTCTAGTGGTAATTCCTTTGATATAGGTTCAACGAACCCTCTTACTATCATTGATTTAGCTTCTTCTTCACTTATTCCTCTACTCATTAGATAGAATATAGCTTCATCACTAATTTTACCTATTTTAGCTTCATGTCCTATTTCAACATCATCATTCATTAAATCTATAACTGGTATAGTATCAGATTTAGATAAATTATCTAGCATCAATGATTCACAAGATACTACTGATTTAGAGTTATAAGCATTTGAGCTTACCTTTACAACACCTCTATAAGTAGCAGCCCCTCCATTTTTAGATATTGATTTTGAATTTATTGTTGAAGAAGTATTTGGTGCTGCATGTATTACCTTTGCTCCAGTATCCAAGTTTTGGCCTTTTCCAGCAAAAGATACTCCTGTAAATTCTGCTCTTGCACCTTCTCCTTTTAAAATACTCATAGGATAAAGCATTGATATATGTGATCCAAATGATCCTGATATCCACTCTATTCTTGCATTTTTCCCAACTATTGCTCTTTTTGTATTTAAGTTAAGCATATTTTTTGACCAGTTTTCTATTGTACTATATCTAAGTGTTGCTCCCTCTTTTACAAATAATTCAACACAACCTGCATGTAAATTTGTCATATTGTGCTTAGGTGCTGAACATCCTTCTATAAAGTGAAGTTTAGCTCCCTCTTCAACAATTATTAATGTATGTTCAAATTGGCCTGCACCTGGTGAATTTAATCTAAAGTAAGATTGTAGTGGAATATCTACATCTATTCCCTTTGGTACATATACAAATGATCCACCAGACCAAACTGCTCCGTGTAATGCAGCAAATTTGTGGTCACTTGGTGTAACACATTTCATAAAGTATTCTCTAACTATATCTTCATGTTCCTTAATTGCTGTCTCCATATCTGTATAAATCACGCCTTGTTTAACAAGATCTTCTCTTATACTATGATAAACAACCTCTGAATCATATTGTGCTCCAACACCTGCTAATGATTTCTTTTCTGCTTCTGGTATTCCTAATAAATCAAAAGTTTTTTTAATATCTTCAGGAACTTCATCCCAACTTTCATGAAGTTTTGATTTTGGCTTAACATAAGTAACTATATTATCCATATCTAGTTCATCTAATGATGGGCCCCATGTTGGAAGTTTAATTTTATTATATACTTCAAGAGATTTTAATCTAAATTCCTTCATCCATTCTGGTTCATTTTTTTCTTTTGAAATGGTTTCTACGATTTCCTTTGTTAACCCCTTATCTGCTTTAAAATCAAATGTATCTTCATTTTTAACATCGTAGATTCCTCTGTCCATATCTTCTACGTATGTCTTATTCTTTATTTCCAAAGTGCTCACCTCCACACTATACTGATGCTTCTATTTTAAAAGCTTCATATCCATCTTTTTCAATTTCTTTAGCCAAAGATGCATCTCCAGTTTTAACTATTTTCCCATTAACTAAAACATGAACATAATCAGCTTCTAAATTTTCAAGTATCTTAGTATTGTGAGTTATTATTAAAACTCCGTTATTTTCATTTGCAAACATCTTTATACCTTGAGAAACTACTCTTATTGCATCTACATCTAGCCCTGAGTCAGTTTCATCTAATATTGCAAGCTTAGGACTTAGCATAAGCATTTGTAATATTTCGTTCTTTTTCTTTTCTCCACCAGAAAAACCTACATTTAAATATCTCTTTGAATATTCATTATCAATTTTTAATTCTTTCATATTATTCTTTAAATCTTTATCAAACTTTAAGAATTTAATTAATTGTCCATCCTTAGCTATTTTTGCACTTCTTATAAAGTTTTCTACAGTTATACCTGGTACTTCTTCTGGATGTTGGAAGGATAAGAATAAGCCTTTTTTTGCTCTTTCATCAGTTTTTAATTCCGTTATATCTTCACCTTCAAATGTAATCTCACCTTCAACTTGTTTATATTTTGGATGAGCCATTAATGTATTAGCTAATGTTGACTTTCCTGCACCATTTGGTCCCATTATTACGTGAATTTCACCTTTATTTATTTTTAAATTCAATCCCTTTAAAATCTCTTTGTCTTCCACTGCTGTTTTTAACCCATCTATATTTAATAAAACCTCACTCATATTTACATCTCCTTACGTGTTTTATGTTAATTTAAATCAATTCCTATTATTTCAGTCTGAATTAATTATATCATACTAAATTGATCTGATTTAATCAAATTATATTTTTTTTAATTTTACCTATATGACATGATTATTTGCCAATAACTTTTATTAGCTTTACATTTCTACTTTTATTTTATTTTTATGTAAAAAAATAAGGCTATTCAAAGGAATAAGCCTCTTTTTATATAATTTAACATATATTTTATAGTTCTTTTGCTAATACATATCTTCTTAAGCCACCATATTTTATTTTTTCTTTTTTGATTTTATAGCCTAATTTTTCAAAAGTATTTACACTATATTTATTATATGGTGAAGCTGTTGAGGTTAACAGTTCAACTTTTTCATTTTTAGCTATAGCCTCTATTTTTTCACAAAGTATTCGTTGAAGTCCATTTCCTCTATAATCACTTCTAACTACTGTTGATTCAACTTGACCAACTTTAAGTAAGTTTTCACCTTCTAAATCAAGATCATATCCATAATTACCTTTATCGTATCCTTTTTTTATATAAACACCCATAGCAATTAATTCTTCTTCCTCATTTAAATAGCCTATTATCTTTGCACCTTTTTGAAAATATTCTATAAACTCTTCTCTTTCCGTAGGAGCATATAATTGCTTGTCATCTAAATCTTTCATTATAGCTTCTTGCAATTCTATTATTTGATCTATATAACTTAAATCAAGCTCTTTGTATTTTGCGTCAATTATATCTCCATTTTTATTTTTTAACTTTAGTATATCTATCATTTTACATCCCTCCCTATGTTTTATATAATATCATATTTCATTAATAATATTATTGTTAATAATAAAAGGATTTTAGTTTTATTTTTGACCTATTAATAAATCTATTTTTAATTCTTTACTATTTACTAATTAATCTCTTAAAAAATTAAATATTTTCTCTAAATATGGAATTAATATATCATCATTTTCTAAATAAAGCTCATGCTTTCCATCTTCAAATCTAACAAGTTCACAACTTTTGCACTTTCTTGAAAATTTATTTTCTCCTCTTGCTCCTACTAAAGAATCTTTTCCTGCTTGAAAAATCAAAATTGGTATATCAATTTTTTCTAGGTTTTCCTTTTTGAATATATATTTAAAGGATTTTAATGATTCATGAAGCCATCTAAATGAACCCCCACCTCTTTGTATCTTTTCATTACTTATTATTTCTCTATAATATACATTATATCTAAATTCATTTGATGTTGAAGCCAAAATAAAATCATATGTGCTTTCAAAAGGCATATTTCCAAATATAAATTCATCACCTTTCCCTAATAATATGCTTATTTTAGCTATAAATCTCGCTATAAAATTAGGAATTTTTCCTATTGCTATTTCTAACATCGGACAAGATAAAATAGCTTTTTTAAAGATTCCTGGGTATTTTTCTAAAAACATTACACCTATTGCTCCTCCCATGGAATGGGAATATAAATATATCTTATCCATATTTTTAATCACTATCTTATCTATAAATACTTTAAAATCATTCACATAATAATTAAAATCCTCTATATTTATTTGACTTTCATGTTTTTTCCCTAATCTACCTGAGCGTCCATGACCTCTATGTTCCATTATAAATACTGAATACCCTTCTTTTATAAAATAGTATATTATCTCTCTATATTTTTCTATGCACTCTGTAAACCCATGGGATATAACTATTTTTCCTATTTGATTCTTAGCTTTATACTTTTCATAATATATTTTTATATTATTTTCACCAATAAAATATCCTGACTCTTTTATATAAGAAAGTCTTTTTTTCACTTCATCTACTATATCCTCATCCATTCCAAAATTATAAAAATATTCTCTACTACTCTTTATATTTTTGTATTTCATATTAAGCACTCCTATACACAGTTAGTCCTTAATATTTTGTCTCTTTTATAGAATTTTATTTAATAAAGTTACTTCAAATTAACATACCTTATGCATACCCACTAGATATCTTAATAAAGTAATTAGGGAATGCCATAGACATCCCCTTAATTTACATTATAAAAATTGTTTGCCATAATTATTAATTAACTTAATATAAAGCTTTGTATTGCTAGAAGTGCTTTAACATCTATATTTTCATTAGATTTTAAAAGCTCCTTTGCCTCTTCTTTAGAAATCATTATAGCTTCTATATCTTCATCAGCTTCTAGATTTTCTTTTGAAATAATACCATCACAAGTACATGAAACAAGTGCTACAGATTCATCAGTCATTCCTACTGAAACGTATACCTTTTCTTTTGTTCCATTGTAATCTATACTTACTAGATCTAGTCCTGTTTCTTCTTTTAATTCTCTTTTAGTTGCTTCTTCAAATTCTTCGTTATTATCAACAAGTCCAGCTGGTAATTCTATTACATAATCATTTATAGGAACTCTAAATTGTCTTATTACTACTAACTTATCTTCTTTAATGTGCTTAGCTATTATTACTACTGCATCAATTTTATCTTCTGCCCCATGAAAAAACTTGTTATTTATAGTATCTAAATCTTTTCTAGATGCTATAGTCCAATTTCTCAAAGCTCCATATTTATTTGTATACTCTGCATTGTATAACTTTAAATATTTAGTATCTGCTAATAATTTTATATTCTCTAACTTTACTTTACTCATTTTCTCAACTTCCTTACATTTATATATGTTTAAATTAATAATCTGCACTATGCTATTATAATTAATTATATATATTTTTCTTTTATTTTACAAATATTTTAGCCTTTATCACTAGTATTATTACTCTTATTCATTTAAAATTATAATATAATTTTAAACAATGGAGGATTTTAAAACTTGAAAAATATAAGTAATAAGCTTAAACAGAATATTCTACTTGGAACATATTTAATAGCTCTTTATTTCATTCTCTTAAATATTAAATCTGTACTTAGTACTTTTGGAAACATTATAAGTATACTTAAGCCATTTATTATTGCCTTTTGTATAGCTTTTATTTTAAACTTGCCAATGACTTTCTTTGAAAATAAAGTATTCAACTTATTAGATAAACAAAAATCAGGTTATGTAAGAAAGCTAAAGAGGCCATTATCTATTCTAGCGACATTTATTACTGTTATAGGACTTGTAATAGCACTGGCTTTATTTGTTATTCCTGAGCTTATATCAAGCATTTCTACACTTTTAAATGCTGTTCCTGATTATATAAGATCTTTTGAGAAAATAATAAATCAATATATATCATCAGCAGAAATATTACAAAATGCATACGATACTTTAATTACAACTTGGAAAGAATTATTAACAATAGTTGGTGGTTTACTAACAACATCCCTTACAAGTATATTAACTACAACCATTTCTATTACTAGTGGCGTTGTAAATTTTGCTCTTTCAATAGTTTTAACTAT
This sequence comes from Clostridiaceae bacterium AF10-41, assembly GCA_027686065.1. GTDB lineage: Bacteria > Bacillota > Clostridia > Clostridiales > Clostridiaceae > Clostridium. Next base: position 5,405 of record JAQCTH010000071.1, on the reverse strand, counting down.
TTATATGCTTGCTAGCAAAGAAACCTTATTATATCATTCAAAAAAAATGTTATATGCTTTTGTATCTAAGCCATTATCTGATAAGTTAATTAGAGTTGTTAGACTTTCTAATATTACTTTTTCTAAATTTATAACAGGTCAATGTATTGAAGCTGTTATACTTGGATTTTTATGTTTTTTAGGTATGAATATTTTTTCTATGCCTTACTCCTTATTAGTTAGTGTTCTTGTTGGAGTTACAGCATTGATTCCGGTTTTTGGTGCATTTATTGGTACAATTCCTTCTGTATTTCTAATTCTTCTAATAAATCCAATGCAAGCACTGTGGTTTATAGTGTTCATATTATGTCTGCAACAATTTGAAGGAAATGTTATATATCCTAAAGTTGTAGGAAATTCTGTTGGACTTCCAGCAATTTGGGTTATGTTAGCCATGTTAGTTGGTGGTAGTACCCTTGGCTTAATTGGTATGCTAATTGGAATACCATTATTTAGTGTTGCTTACCAACTTATAAAAGAGTACACAAATAAAAGATTAGAATCCAAAGAAATCAGTTTATAATAAAAAAGTCATAGATAAATCTTCTTATTCCGTAACTCCACTCTAAGTGAACCTAAACTTACCTATGTCCAATTTAAAACTTAAGGAACAATAATAAAAACTTATTATTGTTCCTTTCTTTTTTCTATATTTTATCTATTTGATTTAATATCTCATGACATATTTTATGAGTCTTTATAGCATCTTCTATTGTTGGATTAGGTTGAAGTCCTAGTTTTACAGCATTAATAAATTCATTTATTATACTTTCAAATCCTCTTCTATATAATATGCTATCCCAATCTTTAAATGTTTTATTTTCTTCTATATTATTTATAAGTATCTTTGAATTCATTAAATTTTTAACTATTACCTTTTTCCCACAGGAAGTGTACTCTAATTCTTCTTCATTTGCTCCACTATCTCTATTCATCATAGCTATACATGTAGTGTTCTTATTTGTCATTGTAACAACAAGGTTATAAATTAACTCATTTTTCTTTAATCCATTTACATTGATATTTTCTATATCATCATCCATTAAAAACTTTACAGTATCTATAACATGAATAAAATCATCCAAAACAAATACTTCTGGTGAATTTGGACTATTTATTCTATTCTTTTCTAATTTAATAACTGAAGGAGTCCCATAATTTTTGAGTTCAGAATACATTGGCGCAAATCTTCTATTAAACCCTACCATTAATATCTTATTCACATCTTTAGCTAATTTACATATCCTTACACTTTCTTCATAATTATAGCTTATTGGCTTATCAACATAAACATGAATATTATTATTTAATAGCTTTTCTATTATACCTACATGACTTTCTGTGGCTGTATGAACAAAAGCCGCATCAATGTTCATATTAATTAAGTCATCAACTGAAGATGCAGATTCATTAATTCTATATTTCTTTGATAACCTATCCAACTTCTCTTTATTACGAGTGCAAAATACTAGCTCTACTCCTTCTATAGCCGTAATGACAGGTAAATATGCCTTTTCACATATATTTCCTAACCCAATTATTCCTATTTTCATTGATTTTCCTCCTCTATAATATGCTTTTATTATAAATTATGAAGCAATTTATAAATGAAAATTTAATAATGAAAGAGTGAAAAGCACTCTTTATTCCAAAATCCCTTAAGGATTTTTTCCTTAACTTTTTTTCACTCTTCCCTTCTTCACTATTTTGCTTCTCAAAATTAAACAAGGCTATCTAACCTATCTTTATTCTCCTCTATTACTTCTATAAACTTTTCTGCAATAATAGGATCAAATTGAATTCCACTAAACTTTCTTAACTCTATAATAGCTTCTTCATAAGTTTTTCTTTTATTATAAGGTCTATTTGAAGTCATAGCATCAAAACTATCTACTACAGTTAAAACCCTTGCTAAATAAGGTATTTCTTCGCCCTTTAGATTACCAGGATAACCTGTTCCGTTATATTTTTCATGATGATGTAATATTATTGGAATCATATTTTCTAATGATTTTACAGGTTTTATTATTTCTACACCATTTTCCGGATGTTGTTTTAGCATATTCCATTCCTCAGGCAATAATGGCATTTTCTTCATTAACACATCTTGAGCTATATTAATTTTACCAATATCATGCATATAAGCCCCATATATTAATGTATCTTCTTCTTGTTTATTTAAATTTAACTTTTGGGCTAATAATCTACTATATAATACTACTCTTTCTGAATGTCCATATGTATATCTATCCTTAGCATTAATTACACTTATAAGTGTTTTAATTGATGTAACTAACTCCACTTCTCTTTCATCTATATCGTTTTTTAAATCATCTAATATAGATGTATATGTTTCAACTCGATTTTTATTAAAGAATTTTGCTCTATATAATGCATCATCTGCACTTTTTATAAGTTCTATATCACTTTTAGCTTTAACTGGATAAACTGAAACTCCCATAGATGCTGTCAAAACTCCATTTGGCTGATTTTCCTCACCATAAAACTTAGTTTTCTCTATTAAAGCTCTTATTCTATCTGCCATTAATAATGCTTGATCTTCCGTAGTATTAGGTAATATCAAGGCAAATTCTTCTCCACCGTATCTAGCTGCAATATCTGTATTTCTTATGTTTTTCTTTAATATACTTCCTATATCTCTTAATACTTCATCTCCTCTTTGGTGTCCATATAAGTCATTGTAGTGCTTGAAATAATCTATATCAACAAATATCATAGAAATTGGCTCACCATTTTTCTCTGATAGTATTATTTTCTCTTTTAATGAATCATGAAAATATCTATGATTAAATACCCCTGTCAACCCATCCTTATTAACCAAATCTTCTAATTTACTTATATGCTCACCCTCAATTTTTACATAAAACCCCAAAGGCCAAGCTGTAAGTAAAAATATTCCTGATAATATTAAATCATTTTGAAAATTCTTATTAACCGTAACATTAGGCATACATACTATATCCATTATCAATATTGCTAATGATGATATTCCTGCAATAGTTATTCCGCTTTTTAATCCCGACTGAATAGTTGCACTAGTTATTATAAATAAAAATATAAACTTGTGTTGACTTTCATTTGCTCCTGAAAGTAGTATCGAAATAAAGAATATTCCAATGAAAACTAGATTTTCTATGAACATTATGTTTTTATAATTTTTTCTTTCCATTCTTTTATTTGATGGAAATGACCATAAAAAGTATATAAACAATAGAATTAATCCAGCGATAAATATTCCCATTGAAGCTGATTGTTTATAAACTATATCTGTAGATAAATTATCTTGCTCAAAAAAATATTGAAAGAATATAATTCCAATAAACATTAATGAAGCTAATTTTACTATTGAAACCATATCATTTATTTCTTTTAATCTATTATTACTTATCTTTCTCATAGTAATCATCTCTTTCTATATTAAATAAAGATCGGAAAACCCGATCTTTATTTAATTATTCATCTCTTAGAGCTTTTGGCTCCTCTGGTTGATACATAGCCCACCAACATGCTGAAGTAGATACTACAGATGCAATTACTGTAGCAAAAGCAGCCACTGCCATTAATACTTTGTTATTTAATCTTTTCATTTTTCTCCCCCCCTTAATATCTGAAAGATTTTTATAAATAAAGAATCTATTATATTAACTAAAATATGACCATATTTAGTTAAAGTAAATACCTGCCATAACAATCCTATATATATACAAGCTGAATACATTAAAAATACTTGATTCTTACTTATATAATATATACTTATATTAAAAGCTACAATAATCATATAAATAGATAGTAATATAATAGAGCCTTTTTTTAACTTTTTTATTTTTTCTTCTTTTTTTATTGGTTTATTAGGACTATCTACTGGTGCTAATTTATAAATAATAATATATAAAATAATATATAAAGGAATTCCTATAAAAATTATATAATTAATATTAAGATTTAGATTTTTAGTTATATAAGCTGGTATCACAGATATTAATACTCCAACTATTGCGCAGTTAAGAGCTGTACTTGCATGTGCACCACCTGAAAATTTTCTTAAAATCGCTACAACAAAAGAAATTATTAAAGCTTCAATCATTACATTAAAGATTAATCCTATTGCTGCAACTAACAGTATTGATACACTCATATGAAAAAATGCAAATAACCCATATTCTATAATACTGGCTTTATCATCATCTAAATTTAATTCATTTTTTAAATTATTGGATATATTTTTGCATATTATTTCTAAATTCATATTTTTTTAAGCTTCCTTCTTTTTTTATTTATAATATAAAAAACTAATATAATAGCTACTGTAATTATTAAAGACGGTATCCCTAAAATAGTTTTAGTAATTGGATCTTTAAATAGAGTTTCCAAATCAAGCTTCATAATGTTAAGAATTAAAACATTTATAGCTTCAGATATTAACTGAATTAAATATGTGAATATAATACTTTTTATTGCATTAATAACATCTATATTATTGTAATAAGCCATTATAAATAGTAAAAATAAAACAGATAAAATCATATGTACCCCATAGCTTATTGGTAACATTCTAGCAATATAAATAATTAATGAAAATATTATGCTTGTTATTAAATATTTTTTCTTATTTATCTCTGTTTTTGAGAAAATATAAATTGCAAATATAACTATAAAACTTTCTGGTATTGCCCTTAAAAAGAATTCTATTGGATGAAGTCTTAACATATTTTTTCTCCCTCTTGATTGTTTATTTTAATTTTTATCTTTTGTTGTATTTAGTAACTTTACTACATTATAAATTATTATGAATACATATACTCTTATAAATAAATCCCCTATACTAAGAACACTGTATCCAACATCAATTATATCTGTTAGTATCTTTAATTTAGTTGTTGAATCCCCCAATATATGTATGTCATTCACTCGGCTAAATGAATCTGATTTGGCATATCCTGTTAGATATGATAACGTTGGAAATACTGGCATATATCCATTATTTACCGATATTGCTATATCATTCAATATTCCTCCTACTACAACAAATCCAGCTCCAATTATAGCTGATATATATTGATTATACCTAAATATCAATGGTAAATATGAGCATAAGTACATGGTTTTTAGTATACCTACATAATTTATTACTGAATAATTTTCAAAATAAATATTCACTTGAATTATTATGTAAATCAGCTCCATAAACATAACCGGGTATATTGTCCAATTTTTAAATAAAGGCTTTATTTTTAAACCTTTAATCTTACAAAATATAAGTGAAATTATTATAGTTTCTAACATATATCATTTCTCCTACTATAAAATGACCTATATAAAATTAATTTTTAAATCTATATATTTAT
>JAQCTH010000070.1 GCA_027686065.1 Clostridiaceae bacterium AF10-41 | reverse complement strand
TTATTAAGGTATGATTCTAAAGTGATTTTAATGGATTTTCGATTTAATAAGTCAATAAATCCTGAAGATTTTAAGAAAACAGTAGACAAAATTAAAAAAAATTGTGAAAATATAAAAGAAAGCTTAAATAAGATAAATATAAAACTAAAAGAAAATTATCATATAGATAAATATTCAGATTTAGATGAAAAAAATAGCAAGAATAAACTTTTTAATATAGATATTTATATAAGGTACTATTATTATGATAAAGAAGACATTGAAAGAGAATGGGATAATTACGAAGAAATTTTAGAAGGTATTGATAAAATGCAAATATTCGAACAAGACGGATATTGTTTTAAATATACTAAAAGCGGTATGATTTTGGCAAGTAAAAGTCAAGAAAATGTTAAAATAGAGTTTGAATATGATTACCAATATATAAAAATAAATGGAAAAAAGAAATATTTAAATTTAAATAAACGATTTGAAGTAGATAATTTAACCAATAATACAAGAATAACTACAATTATTGAAGAATTGCATGATTACATAATGTGTGTATTTTATATAAGTAATTTAAATGCTGAGGAATTTATAAATGAATTGGAGAAAATAAAAAGTTCACAGAAATAGTGAAAAGTTAATGGTTAAGGAGTTTTGTTTAAACTCGCTTATGATCTGTACACTAATAAATTATTATCTTATTGGGAGGATGAAAGTAAATGGAAAAGATTAGATTAAGCAATAATTTAGAAATGTCTAGAATAATTCATGGACATTGGAGATTAATGGATTGGAAATTAAGTAGTGAAGAATTATTAAGACTAGTAGAAGAAGTTTATGAGTTGGGAATAACAACAATAGATCATGCTGATATATATGGTAATTTTTGTTGTGAGGAAAAGTTTGGTGAATCATTAAACTTAAAAAAGGGATTAAGAGAAAAGTTACAAATAGTTACAAAGTGCGGAATTAAATTTCCTTCAGTAAACAGACCAGAAAATAAGTCTCATTGCTATGATACAAGTTCAGAACATATAATAAAATCAGTAGAAAAATCTTTAAAAAACTTTAAAACAGATTATTTAGATCTTGTATTAATTCATAGAGTAGATCCATTACTAAATCCAGAAGAGGTAGCAGAGGCTTTCAAAAAATTAAAAAGTCAAGGAAAGGTAAGAAACTTTGGAGTATCTAATTTTTTGCCAGCTCAATTCAATATGCTAAATTCTTATTTAGATAATGAACTAGTAACTAATCAAATAGAAGTATCACCTTTAAATTTAGAGCACTTTGAAAATGGAACTTTAGATTTAATGCTTGAAAAAAGAGTTAAACCAATGGCATGGTCACCTTTAGCAGGAGGAAAGATATTTAAAGGCGAAGATGAAGCTTCACTTAGAGTTAGAAAAGCCTTGAATAAAGTAAAAGAAGAACTTGGAGCAGCAGATATTGATGAAGTAGTATATGCATGGATAATGATGCATCCAAGTAAAATAATGCCTATAGTTGGATCAGGAAATATAGAAAGAATTAAAGGTGCAGTTAGAGCAACAGAATTAAAACTTACAAAAGATCAATGGTTTGAAATATATGTTGCAGGAAGAGGGAGAGATATTCCATAAGATAAAAATAAAATAGGATAGGGATTAAAACTTTATAATCCCTATCCTATTTTTAAGTATTTTAAGTTTTAAAATCAAATTTGCTTGAACATCTTTTACAAGTTACTATTATCTTTCCTTTTTTTCTAGGGAGTCTTAATTTTTGACCACAGGTTGGACATTTTATTATTTTAAAATTCCTTTTTTCTTTAATTTTATTCTCAAATATTTTAAAAACATAAGATAGATAATTTAAATCAAAAGGTGGAAGATTAATTGGAATTGAAACTCCAAATCTAGATAAAGGCTTATTTATAAAAGAAATAAATGAATTAAGTTCACTTCGTCTTTTATATATGTTTCTTGAAAACACTCTAAATATGGCTATTAAAAATATTGCCAACCCTACTACTCTTGTATAATGAGAAAGATTAAATAAGGAACTTAAAAATAGTAGTAATAATGACAACAAATCAATTCCATATGTACCTTGAAGAAATCTCATTTTAACACCTCTGTTAAATATATTTAAAATATATTATAATATAAAGAATTGATACAATCAATCTATATACTAAATGTAACAATTTATTAACACATAATTAAGTTGTATTTTAATACTATAAATGTAAAATATACATATGAATAAAGTATGAGGTGAGGGATAATGAATAATAAGATACCAAAAGATTATATTGTAAGAATAACTAAAGCATCAACTTATTTCATTTTTAGAAATGGACCAATTAAGAGACTTTATGAAGAAGGAAGATTAAAGGACTCAGATGTTAAGGAAATGCAAAAATATATGCAAAATCATTTATCATATCTTTACAATGTTTTACTAGAAGAAAATAATTTGAAAAAGTTTGATCTAATAGTATCTACTATGGACAAGTTTTATATAAATGATAATGAGGAAATACAATTAGAAGACGATGGTTTTGATAATTTTTATAATAAATTATTTAATGAAGTAATAGAGACTATAGATATAAAAAAATAACAAAAGATATTTATATATAAGAAACTAAAGATTTATAAATAGTATTATAATATGGTAACGATGTCCGAGGAGGATTTTTATGGAGTTTTTAAATATTGTACTATATTTTAGTATATACAGTTTCTTAGGATGGATATGTGAAGTTTTTTATTGTTCAATACCAGTTAGAAAATTTATAAATCGCGGGTTTTTAAAAGGTCCAGTTTGTCCTGTCTATGGATTCGGGGCGTTATTTGTTTTATATATAATGAATTGGATTAATGTTAATTCAGCAATTTTAATATTTATTCTTGGAGGTGTAATTGCTTCAATTATTGAATTTATTGCAGATATATTGTTAGAATATGTTTTTCATACAAGGCTCTGGAATTATTCTAATAGAAAATTTAATATAAAAGGAAGAGTTTGCTTGTTTAATTCAACACTATTTGCAACATTATCAGTTGTGTTAATTAAAGTAATACATCCAACTGTAAAAAATATTATAAATAGATTTAATATGATTACTATAATAATAATAGCCATTTTATGTAGCGTTATTTTATTAATGGATATAGTTATAACAGTTAAAGGCATAATTAATTTAAATAATATCCTTAAAAATATGAATATTTTTAAGGATATTAAAAAGGAATTTAAGCTAAATAGACAAAGAAGATTTATTGAAGCCTTTCCACAATTAGAGCATAAAAAATATATGGAAGAGCTTAAAAGGTTTAAAGAGTTACTTAAAGATCTAAGACAAAAAAATAAGCATGAATAATTTTTAAAAACATGCAAAGATTTAATATTATGGAGGTGTAATTATGTATATTGCATTTGGAAGAAAAGTAGTTGATACAGAAGAAGTAAAAAATGAAATTGAAACTAACACAGAATTTAAAGTTATTAAGGATATGAGTAAAGGAACTAAAAGGGAAGATATGCTAGCATTCAATTTAAGTATAGGTATAGATACTTTAAATGGAATTATAGAAGAGGATTACAGCATAGAGAATTTAAGTGAGGACGAACTTTTTGATGAATATATAAGCTTATCAGAAGAGTTAGCTACTGATATGGAAGATATTTTGCCAGATGAATCAATAATGGATATAAAGGCATATAAATGGGATATATCAGACAATGATATAAAACTTGTAATCGCAATAACTCATGAAGAGATTGGCGAAGGAAAGCTAAAGGATGTAATGAGAAGGTTAATAACTCAATTAGAGTAAAATAATAATGATATTAACATTATAGCTAAGTCACCATATCTAAACTATGGTGACTTTTAAGTTTATTGTAAGTTTTTTATTTTGATTTAACTTACTCGTAATATTAATGTATCTAAATAAATATACCATAATTTTAATTAAAGTAGTAAAAAATATTAACATAATATGGTATAATTAAATTGCTATATATAAACTTAATTAAATAGGGGGATGAAGTTATGGGTGCTAAAAAATTTACTAGCAAATTAGTTATGTATTTTATAGGAATAGTTATTTTACAGCTAACTATGATATCGTTAACAGTATATTATTTCGTCAATAAATCATTAGCTAAAATAGGTATAACAGTTGGAAATAAGGATTTATTAAAAGAATTAAAAGGATTAGCTTTTTCCTTGACAATATCTTCATTGATAATACTTATAGTAAGTATAATAATAATATTGCTAGTTACAAAAACTATTGGTAAAACACTTAAGTTAATAACAACTAGCATGAATGATTTTTCAAATGGTAATCTTAAAATGAGCTTTCATGAAAAGCATTTAAATAGAAGTGATGAAATCGGTGATATATGTAAAGCTATTGAAAATACTAAAACTGAAGTAAATAATATGATAGGTGGTGTAATAAATTCATCTAACGATATTTTAGAAGATTCAGCTACCTTAGCCTATGTTTCAGAAGAACTTAGTCAATCAGCAGAAAATATATATTTATCAATAAATGAGGTAGCAAATGGAACAAATAAGCAATCAAATGAATTGTTACATATAGTTAGTATTGTTAACAAACTAGGAGAGAGCATTAAGGAAACAGAAGGTAATATTAAAAATATAAAAATTGTTTCTAAAGAAATTGATAAAGATTCAGAAAAAAGTAATATAGATATGAAGAATTTAATTGATTCTATTAATTCTTTCGATAAAAAATTTACAACATTTATTGAAAGTATAAAAAATATGAATAATGATATAGAGACAGTTAGAAATATATCTGTATTAATAGATGAAATATCAGATCAGACAAACCTTTTAGCACTAAATGCAGCAATTGAAGCAGCAAGAGTTGGAGAGGCAGGAAAAGGCTTTGCAGTTGTAGCAGAAGAAGTAAAATCATTAGCCGAAACATCTAAGGAAGCGTCAAATAATATCTATAATATATTAAATAATATATTTGATAGTGTAAAAATAATATCAGGTGAAACAGAAGATATGGGAAAGGGATTAGATAATCAAAAAAATGTTGTTGAATCAACCATTACATCTTTTAATAATATATCTAATTCTGTTAAGAGTATTAGTCCTAAAATAAAAGATATTAATAATTCTTTTACTAAGATAGAAGAGGATAAAGCTATTCTTTTAGAGACTGTACAAGAAGTTTCAGCATTATCAGAAGAAATAGCAGCCTCAGCAGAAGAAATATCAGCATCTTCTGAAGATCTTAAAAAACATACTAAATTAGTGGCTTCAAGTTCTAATAATTTAGCCAATAAGACAGCTAATATGAATGAACTTCTTGATAAATTTAATATTTATCAAGAATGGTCTTAAAATAGTTTATAAAAATAAGGGATGGTAAATAATTAAAATTATCATCCCGTTTTTTATAATATTAGCACATTCCGCCTCCAGCGCCACCCATATTACCACCACCACAAGCATTCATGTTATTTTGAGGAGCACCTTGAGGATTGTTTTGCTTATAATAATTTATTATTTCATTAGAACGAGTCTTTAATGTGTTTAAAGTTTTAGCATATTCAGAATTACTGGGATCAAGTTCATTTGCTGTTACTATATGCTGAACCCCCATATCAAACCAACCTTTTTTAAAATATACAAATCCTTTTAAATAATTCCATTCAGCAGAATTTTTCAGATCCAAAACATTTAACTTGCTTTCAGCAATAGGAATATTGTTATTATCTATAAGTGTACGGATTTCTTGATATATAGCTCCATTAACCAATACATCATAAGCCATATTAGCTTCAGAAAGCACTTCTTCAGCAAGAGGACGAGAATTGAAATCTGAATCATTAGAACTATACTCATCTAATATGTTCTTATAAGCTCTTTTAATTTCTTCATTGGATGAAGTAGGTGTAACTCCTAAAATTTTATATGGGTCCAAAATAATTTCACATCCTTCATATTTATATACTTATTATAAATATATAGTAAATCATTTAATTATGTTACAATTTAAGTTCGTCATAAAATTTAAATATGTTTGGAAAGAAGCCAATAATATGATAAATTGTTTTTAGAGTATATAGAAAAGAGGAAAGTAAATGACAAGATTCAAGAAAATATATATAGAAACTACCAACATTTGTAATTTGAGTTGCGATTTTTGTCCTAAAACAAGTAGAGAATTGAGGTTTATGAGTATAGAAGATTTTAAAGTAATAGTAGGTAAAATAAAGGGATATACTAATCATATTTATTTTCACTTAATGGGGGAACCATTTTTAAATAATAATTTAGAAGAATTTATTAATATTGCAAAAGAAGAAAATTTTAATATAAATATAACAACTAATGGAACTTTAATAAGAAAAGTTAAAGATATATTAATATCATCAAATGCAGTACGACAAATAAATTTTTCATTGCATAGTTTTGAAGCGAATAATAATAATATAGAATTTTATAAATATATTAATGATGTATTGGATTTTATTAATGTATCTACAATAAAAAGTGACACCATATGTTCTCTTAGACTTTGGAATATAGATACAGAAGAATTAAAAGCAAGTAATGATTTAAATTTACAAATAGTAAAATTAATTGAAGATAAGCTTAATTTAAATTTTGACTTATTTGAAGCATTAAAGGAAAAAAGAAATTTAAAATTAAAAGATAAAGTGTATTTAAATATGGCAGAAAAATTTATGTGGCCAGATTCAAATTTATCTTTAATAAGTGAAGAGGTATTTTGCTATGGATTAAGAGACCAAATTGGCATATTAGTTGATGGAACTGTAGTCCCTTGCTGTTTAGATAGTGAAGGGAATATACCCTTAGGAAATATATTAAAAAGCAACTTAGAAGATATAATTAATTCAGAAAGATCTAAAAAAATATATGATGGATTTTCAAGAAGACGTGCAGTAGAAGATTTATGTAAAAGATGCGGTTATGCAAAAAGAAGTTTTAAGTAAATGTCAGTAGGAGGTAAAAATGAAATATATAAATAATCTAGCGGTGAAGATGGCTGTATCAGCAGCAGTAACTTTAATATTTGCAAATATGCTAAATTTACAGTTTTCAACAGTAGCAGCAGTTATAGCAATTCTAAGTATTCAAGATACTAGAAGAAAAGCATTAATAGTAGGTAAAAATAGAGTGGTTGCTTGTATTTTAGCTATTATATTATCTTTTTTAGTATATAAGGTTATTGGGCAGAATGCTATTACTTTCGCAATATTCCTTTTAATTTTTATACCATTAACATCAAAATTAAATATATCAGAAGGAATGGTGCCTGCTGTTGTATTATCTACACATTTACTTATTGCAAATCCAATAAACCTATATTGGATAATAAATGAAATTTTACTAATGATAATTGGAATTGGTATAGCATCTATAGCTAATTTATTTATGCCTTCTCTTCAACATAAATTTAATGTAGATAAGGAATATATAGAAGATAGCTATAAAGTTATTTTATCTAAGATGGCAAAATCACTTGTTACTTATACGGTGGATATTGATGAAGAAATAATAATGAATACTTTGGAAAAAAGGATAAATGAAAGTTGTGAAAGAGCTTATAAAATAGTAAATAATAGCTTTTTTAAAAGTGAATCTTATTATACTGACTATATGAATATGAGAAAGAATCAATTTAATATTATAAAAAAGCTTAGAACTCATTTTGAAAAGTTTTATATGTCATTTGAACAAACATATATGATATCTAGTTTTACACAAAAAATAGCAAATCAAATAGAAGAAGCAAATGATTGTGAAGAATTGCTTGATGAATTAGAAATATTAAAAAATGACTTTAAAAAGATGTCTCTACCTAAAACAAGAGAAGAGTTTGAAAATAGGGCACAGCTTTTACAATTTTTGAATGATATGGAAGATTTATTGAATATGAAAAGAATTTTTATATTAAACTATAGACTATATAACAATCAAAAATAAAAACACAATCTTTAGAAAAAATTTACAAAGGATTAAATATATTGTAAAATTATCTAAGGGGAGATGATTTTATGTATGATGATATAGTATTAGAATTAATAAATTTAAAAAAGAGTTTTGGAGAAAAAGATGTTTTAAAAGAAATAAATCTTAAAATAAATAAAGGTAGCATAATAGGGTATATAGGACCAAATGGTGCAGGGAAAAGCACTACAGTAAAGTTAATTATGGGATTACTTACAGGATATACTGGAGAAATTAAAATTTTTGGTGAAGACATTTCAAAAATAGATGATAATTATAAAAGAAAAATAGGATATGTCCCTGAGGTTCCAGAAATATATGATAGTCTAACAGGAAAGGAATACCTCACATTTATAGCTCAATTATATGGAATAGATTATGAAAAAGCAGATACTAAAGCAAGAAAGTTAATGAATATAATGGGGATTGAAGAGGTTTATGAACAAAGAATTTCATCATATTCGAAAGGAATGAAACAAAAGCTTATACTTATTTCAAGTTTAATACATGATCCAGAAATGTTATTTTTAGATGAGCCTTTAAGTGGACTTGATGCAAATAGTGTAATTATTATAAAAGAAATTCTATCTCATCTTGCAAAGGAAGGAAAAACAATATTTTATTCATCTCATATAATGGAAGTAGTTGAAAAAATAAGTGATAGAATAATTTTAATAAATAATGGAGAGATTGTTGCAGATGGAAATTTCGAGGAATTAAAGAATAGTCATAAAGGCAGTTCTCTTGAAAATATTTTTAATGAAATTACAGGATTTAATCAATATAAAGAACTTGCTGAAAATTTTATATCTGTAATTAAAGAGGTATAAGATTATGAAGGATTTTAAGGTTTTGAAAATATTGGATAAGTTACGATTCTTTTATGAAAAATCAGGAGTAGATTATGATATATTAAGACTAATTCTTAATACTAAATTAACTATGGATGGAAGACGAAAAGCAACAGTTTTTAATAATGAAAGAAAAAAGAAAAAAGGCGAATCAAATGAATTTTATAAATCATTAATATTATATGCATTTATAGGAATATTTTTTGGGTTAACACTTATATTTAGGATTAATATGATGTATCAGATGTCTATATATTTTGCAGCAATAATGTTTATGATATTGACTGTATTTATATCAGATTTTTCTTATGTTATATTGGATGTTAAGGACAAAAGCATTATATATACCAAGGGTATAGATAGTAAAACTATAAATGCAGCTAAAATTACTCATGTTTGTATTTATATAATTTATTTAACATTATCATTAGTAGGATTTTCTTTTTTATTATCATTTAAATATGGAATAGCATTCTTCTTAATATTTTTAATAGAAATAATACTTATAGATATATTTATGATTATGATAACAGCATTATTATATCTTTTAGTACTTAAATTCTTCGATGGAGAAAAGTTAAAAGATATGATAAATTATGTACAAACTATACTTAGTATATTTATGGTTATAATATATCAAATTTTACCCAGAATATTTCAATTTATTGATTTAGATAAGATTGTGTATACTTATAAACCGTGGCATATACTGGTGCCGCCTATGTGGTTTGCAGCACCATTATCTATTATAGATGGAGAAGGAATAACGATATATAAAATTATAATGAGTATTTTATCCCTTATAATCCCTATAATTTCTTTAATTGTATATTTGAAATTAACACCCGTATTTGAAAAGTATTTACAAAAATTAAATAATAATAACGAAAAGTCAAAAGAAAAAAATAAGCTTATACTTAAGATTAGCAAATTAGTTTGTAAAGATAAAATAGAAAGGGCTTTTTTTAAGTTTTCAGTGCAAATAATTAACTCAGAGAGAGAATTTAAGCTTAAGGTATATCCTAATATTGCCTTGGGAATAATTTTACCATTTATATTTATGTTAGTTGGATTTAGAGGAGGAAGTATTAGTAGTATAAGAAATAATTTAGTTAATTCAAGCTTATATCTTTCAATTTATGCTTTCACTTTAATAATTCCTAATATAGTGGTAATGCTTAAATACTCTGAAAAGTATAGTGGTGCATGGATTTATGAGGTAGCTCCAATTAAAAATATATCTTCGATATACAAGGGTGTTATAAAAGGTATGTTTTTTAAACTTGTAATACCACCATATATACTTATATCTATATTATTTATAATTATATTTTCAGAAGGAGTTATAAAACATCTTATAATAGTATTTTTATCAATTATATTGATAACTATATTAAATTTTTTAATTAGCAGTAAGGCATATCCATTTTCAGAGAAATTTGAAGGAACTAATAATGGCTCAAGCGTAGGAATTGCTATATTATCTATAGCATTTATATTAGTAGCATTAATTCTTCATGTTTTATCAAACTTTTTTAATATAGGAATATATATATATGGAGTAGTTTTATTAATCTTAGATCTTATATTATGGAAAACAGCCTTTAATGTTCATAAGAGTAAATTAATGTAATATGTTCAATATTAAAATCACTTAGTTCATGATAGTTCTCTTATGTAAAAGTTAAAATAATAAAACTTTTACATAAGAGAATAAGTTATAGCTAAGTGATTTTATTTAATATTTAGTATATAATATATTTTAAATATTAAATAAAATTATAGGAGATTTATTATGGCAAAAATTATAGTTATAGGAGCTGGACCAGCTGGAATAATGGCAGCATTATCAGCTTCTAAAAGTAATAAAGTTACTTTAGTTGAAAGAAATAATGAGATAGGGAAAAAATTAAGGCTTACTGGTGGGGGAAGATGTAATATAACTAATAATCGAGATATAGAAGAATTCTTTGAAAAAATAGTAACAAATAAAAAGTTTTTATACAGTGCATTTTATACTTTTTCAAATAGTAATTTACTAGAGTATCTTTCTAATAACGGATTAGAATATAAAATTGAATATGATGAAAAGATATTTACCAAAAGTGATAAGGCAGATGAAGTGATAGATATATTTAAAAGTAATTTGATAAAAAATGGGGTTGAAATATTATATAATACAAAGGTGAATGATTTAATTGTTGATAATGAATGTATTAAAGGGATAGTAACTGAAGATAATAGAGAAATATATGCTGATAGTGTTATAGTTACAACAGGTGGCAAAAGTTATCCTACAACAGGATCAGATGGAAGTATGTATGATATAATACAAAATTATGGGCACACTATAAACCCTTTATATCCAGCATTGATTCCTCTTGTTATTAAAGAAGGATTTATTAAAAATTTGCAAGGAATATCAATGAAAGAAGTAATAATAAGCACAACTATTAAAAAGAAGAAAATACAAAGACAAGGAGATATGATATTTACCCATTTTGGAATATCAGGTCCTGGAGTCTTGAAGATTTCGTCATACATAAGTAAGCTTCTAAAGGAAAAAGAAGTAGAAATAAAATTAGATTTTTTACCACAGATGTCTAAAGATGAGTTATCTAAAATAATAAGATGTAATACTAATAAAAATCTATTAAATAACTTAAAAGGTTACTTGCCACAAAATTTTATAAAAGAACTATTAAATATTTTGAACTTAAATGAGACTAAGATTTCAGAATTAAAAAAAGAAGATGAAATTAGGTTAATAGAATATATTAAAGAAATGAAATTAACAGTAGAAGATACAATTACAATTAAAGCAGCTATGGTAACAAGTGGAGGAGTTAGTGTAAAAGAAATAAACTCATCTACAATGGAATCAAAAAAAATAAAAAATTTATTCTTTGCAGGAGAAGTTATAGATATAGATGCTGAAACTGGAGGATATAATCTTCAAATGGCATTTTCAACAGGATACTTAGCAGGGATGAGTTCGGGAGAGTAATAATTTAGAATTAGTAGAGATAGTACTAATTAGTAATAATAACACTAAAAAAAGCTGAGGAAACTCAGCTTTTTTAGTTTGGAAGTGGTTGATAAGTACTCCTATTTAGATATTCATTAACAACTAATTCACCATTAGAATTATATCCATACAAATAAGTATCAGCACTTAAAGAACTTAGTGGAACAGAAACAGGTTCATATGTTATACCACCTTTTACAGCTTCATTTGACCAAAATTCAATGGTTAAATTCCCATTTCCAGCATAACTATTTACTACAATAGGAACATCAAAGTTATTTACAAACTTTAAATCAATAAGATTATCAGCTAAAGTAGCATCAAGACCTATAGGGACATAAGAGACCTTCATCATATGATTAAGTCTTTCGGTAGGTATAATTCCAGCTCTTAATATTGTATTATAAAGAGTAGAGGCAACCTGACAAACTCCGCCACCAACACCAGGAACAACTTCTCCACTTACGTAAGTGTTAGCAGATACAAATCCATTTTCAATAGTTGTTGGGCCTATTGCTGTTTCAGTAGAAAAAGTTTCTCCAGGCATTACTATTGAATTGTCTATATTTTTTGCAGCAATTTGAAGGTTTGTACCACTAGGACCAGCTTTATAGCTAGTAGAGAAAGAAGAAATTCTACTAGTAACATTATTTAATGCACTAGTTGTAATTCTAGCATCTACAACATCAACTTTCCCAATGACATTTACAATATTTGGGGCATGCATATCTTTAATATTAGATCTAATATTTTTTAATAAATCATCTGAATCTAATTTAAGACCAGTAGAGTCACTTGATACATTTATAGCACCACCAGAAATGTCTATAGAGGCATTTGTAGGGGCAACATCTATAGTATTAGATATACTAGATACAAATGAAGTTAATTTTTCATCCTTAAAAAGCACTTCAAAATTATATTCCCTATTTTCTGGTTTCTTTAATAAATTAATTTTTTGGAAGAAACCTTCATTTTTGCCGAAACTTAAAATCTCATTTTCAAGATCTTCATAATTAATGGTAGCATCCAAATCTTTGTAAGAAATTTCAAAGTTCTGGTCATTAGCTTCTACAGATACTTTTTTATCACTTATATTCTCAATTAAAGATAATAACGCGTTGTGTAACTCATCATTATTTAATCCACTTAAATCTTTATTTAATATATAAGCTCCTGGATAAACCTTATTAGAATAATTATTAATTAAATTAGTATTTTTAATTAACCAATAACCTAAGATTGAAATTAGTATTAAGAATACTATAAGTATAAATTTCCAAGATTTTAAAAATGGAATTATACTTTTGGGGGTAGATTGTACCACTTCCTTTGGCGTCTCAGTATTAAGATTATTATTGCTCATAAATACCAACTTTCTATAAATTAATTTGTATCTTTATTGTACATATATAGTTTAACTCGTATAGACAATAATTTCAAGAATTTATGGGAAAAATTACTAAAAATATACATATTTTCTTTTATGTATAGCAGTAAAATAAATTAAAGGTTTGGTTATAATAGACGAATAAAAAATTAAATATATGAAATCTAATTTATGTATTATAGTTAAATAATATTTTAAGTTATTTATAGAAGCATAAATATTTACAAAAAGGTGCTAAATGATTAAAATTATAACATAATAGTAATAAATATTTACAAATAGGGGGCAGCAAGAAATGAAAAAGATAAGGATAAATAAAAAAAGAAAAAAACACAAGATAGTGAAAGAGAATACGAAGATAAAAGAGAAAAAAATAAAAAAAAGTAAAAAAATGAATACAATTGGGAAAAAAATATTTAGTATAACAGTCAGTGTTACTATTATTGCTATGTTTATATTATTAAGTATAAATGTACTTATATTTAAAAATTTATTAGATTCTATAGAAAAAGACGTATTATCTAAAGGGAAAAATATAAAAGGAAGTATATCAACAGCTGATATAGATACTGTAATAAAAGACAGAGCAACTGGAAGTTATGATTATAAAAAGTTAAAGAGTGATTTATCCAACGCAAAAAGTAATGAAAATATTGTATATGCATCAATATTAACAAAAGGAAATGAAGAAAAAGCAGAAATAATAGTAGATACAGTAAACAACTTATTAAGTTTTGGAAAAAAAGTAGATTTAACTACTGAAATAAAAGACTCCTTTAATGGGGGAATAGTATCATCAGAATTTAAAGATAAAGATAAAACGTTAATAAAAGCATACTATCCGATTAAAGACATGAATGGCAAAGTAACGGCTGTATTAGAGATATCAGAAGATATCACTAATATTATAAGTGCTAGAGACGTTATATTAGTTCAAATTGGAGCATTATCAATTATTTTAATAATTGCGTATGGAATAGTATCATTTATTTTATCAACAAATATTAATAAAAATGTAAAGAGCGTTATAAATGGACTTGTTACAATTTCAGATGGAGATTTGACAAACATTGTAGAAGTTAAAAGTAATGATGAAATTAAGTTAATCGGAAACTATATTAATGATTTACAATTAAAAATTTCAGCAATGATAGATAAAATTTTGCATTTATCAAATAAGGAATTAATAGACATAGAAAAACTTTCTCTTTCAAGTAAAGAAATGGCAGCATCATCACAAGAAGTGACAGCAACAATTCAAGAGATTGATTCTAATATATATATTCAAAATGAAGGAGCAAAAGAAATTAGTGATTTACTTAATGGCTTTGAAATATCAATTCAAGAAGTAAAGTCACTAATTAATGAAACAAATTATCTTTTAAATAATGTAAATATACAACTAAGTACTAACAAAGAGGATTTAGTAATGCTTCAAGATTCAAAGACTGATATACAAAAATATTCATTGTATATGAATAGTGAATTGGGAGAATTATATTACTCATTAGAGAAGATAAAAGATATAGCTATTTTTATTGATTCCATAGCAGATCAAACTAATCTTTTAGCATTAAATGCATCTATTGAAGCTGCTAGAGTAGGAGAAGCAGGAAGAGGGTTTGCAGTTGTAGCTAATGAAATAAGGAAGTTAGCAGAAGAGGTTAAAAATTCCTCTCTTAATATAGATAATCTTTTAACTACTGTAATAAAAGAAGGAAATGATGTGAAAAATACATCAGAAATTATGAATGAAAAGTTATCCAATCAATATGATGTTATAGATAAATCAATACTATCGTTTAAAGAAATAGTAGATGAAATAATTGAGATAATTCCTAAAATGACTGATGTTAATAATAAAATGGATAGGGTATCATCAGAGAAAAATATGATAATAGATTCTATAGAAAAATCAATAGAATTATTAGAAGAGATATCTCATTCTTCAGAAGAAATTAAAAGCTTCTCAGAAGAACTTAGCTCTATGGCTCAAGGAGTTGCTGAGGTTGGTGAAGAATTAAATGCAAGTACAAATGAAAAAAATATAGAAATAAACAAGTTTAGAATAAAATAATATCTTTTTAGGTATAAATACAGGATATATCATGTACTTTTATGCTTTCTTATTAAAATAAGTAAATTGTAAATAGTCATATTAATAGAACATATAGAACATCTATATTAATAGAATAAAACATTGTAAAAGAGTAAAATGATATCATAAGAAATTTAGGTTGAAGGAGTGATATTATGAAGGCGGAAAACAAAATTCTTAAGTTTTCAGCAATAGGTGGATTGTTCTTCGCTATCTTAGGTATTACATGGGGATGAGCTATACATTCGGAAATGATAACTTTTGATGGATTGTACTCATTAGTAAGTCTAGGATTAGCATTATTTGCAATTATTACTACTAATTTTATAAATAAAAATGATTTTAATAATTATCCTTTTGGAAAGGCAACGCTAGAACCGCTATTAGTAACAACTAAGTCATTAGTATTACTAATAACTTGTTCTATAAACATGATATCTTCTATAAAACAAATTTTAAGTGGAGGTAATGATGTAGAAGCGGGTTTTGCATTAGGATATGCATTAATTTCATCTATCGGATGTACTTTAGTATATTTATATATGAGAAAATCATCAAAAAATCTTAATTCTGAAATAGTTAAAGTTGAAAGTAATCAATGGTTTATGGATGCTATGTTAAGTGTAGGAGTTTTAGTAGGATTCTTATTATCTATAATTTTAAAGATTATTGGACTAGCAAGCTTAGCAAGTTATGTAGATCCAGGAATGGTTATTTTAAGTTCTGCAATATTTTTAAGGATGCCTATAACCTCCATAATTGATGCTTTTAGAGAAATAACAAATTCTACGGCTGACGAACAAATTAATTATGATATAAATGCTTTAGTAAAAGAGATACAGAAAGAATATGAATTAGAGGATTCGATAGCAAGAGTGGCTAAGATAGGTAGAGAACTTAGAATAGAAATAGATTTTATTGTATCAAAAGATTCAAAGATAAAATCCATAGAAGATATGGATAAAGTGAGAGAGATAATAGATAAAAAAACTAATCACTTTGATTTGAAAAAATGGATGAATGTATCTTTTACTGAAAATAGAAAATGGGCTATATAATATTTGTTATATATAAGACAATAAAATTAATAATTAAAAATATCATTATTTTTAATTATTAATTTTTTTTGTATTTTAAGTGTATTTTTATATGCTCTAAACTTTTATTCAAACATTTTACTAATCAATAATTTTATGGTATTTTAATGTTATATTTGATGTTTTAACCAATAAATATAGCTGGAGGTATTATGATAAAAGAAAAATATTGTAATTATACTGTAAGAGAAATAGTAGATGAAGTTATAGAAGAAATAAACTCAGGTAAAGGGAAAATATTCCATATTGCAGACCGTATGAGAGATGAAGTAGATGTGAAAAAAAGAGAGCTTATTGATATAAAAAAAAGGTTGGGAAAAGTTATTGATGATGTAGATTATCTAGAAAAAATAGATAAATTGATGAGAAATAAATTGGTAGAGGAGTCAAAAAAAATACATCAAACAAACTCAGATATGTTTAAGCAGATATATGAAGAAGCTTTAGATATACGAGTAAAATATATAACTAAGCAAAATGAGGAGAAAGATCTTATATCTAAAAGAGATTCTCTGGAAAGAACTTTAAGAGTTTATAATTTAAGTATAGAAGAAGCTCAAAGTGCTGTTAATCAAATAAATATTGCTTTAGGATATCTAGATGGAAAAGTATTAGATGGAATAAATGATGAAGATGAAAAAAATGAAATGATAATGGGAATAAAAATATTAGAAAATCAAGAATTAGAAAGAAAAAGAATTGCAAGAGAGATACATGACGGCCCAGCACAGTATATTGCAAATGCCATGATGAGAATAGATTTTTGTAAAGTAGTTTTAAGAAAAGATTTAGAAAAAGGAATAGGGGAATTAGATGATTTAAAATTAAATGTAAGAACGGCTTTAAAGGAAGTAAGAGGAATAATATATGATTTAAGACCATTATCACTTGAAGAACATGGGTTAAATAATTCTATCAAAGAAATGAAAAATATTATTTCATCAGAAAATGATATAAAAATAAATCTTTTTATTGAGGAATCAGAATTAAAAGTAGAAAATATAATACAAATTGCTGTGTATAGAATTATTCAGGAAATATTGCATAATATTAAGAAACACTCTAACTCTAAGAATGCTGAAATAAGAATTAATTATACAAATGAGTATATATTTATTTATATTCAAGATGATGGAATAGGATTTAATGTTAAAGAAACCTTGTTGACTACAAAACAAAAAGGAAATCGCTATGGTTTAATAGGTATATTTGAGAGAGTGAAACAATTAAGAGGTAAAATAGAATTGAAATCTTCTGAGGGACAAGGAACAATATATAAAATAAAACTTCCAATAAATAGAAAGGTAAGAAGTAATGATTGATAATAAAATTAGTGTCATGGTAGTAGATGATCATGATTTGATAAGAGAAGGATTAAATAGAATAATAAGCTTTGAAGAGGATCTTTTAATAGTTGGACAATTTAAAAATGGGGAAGAAATGTTAAATTCCTTAAAGGAAGATATTCCTGATGTGGTTTTATTAGATATAAATATGCCAATAAAAAATGGACTAGATACATTAAAGATATTAAAAAAAAAATATTCAAATATTAAAGTAGTAATGCTTACTGTAGAAAATGATAGAAAGACTATAATGGAAGCTATAGATATAGGGGCAGATGCATATATTTTAAAAGAATCAGCAGGAACTGAAATTGTAAGAGCAATAAGAAGTGTGTATATAGGAGATAAATATATAGATAATTCTTTAATAAAAGTTATATTTTTAGATATAAAAAAAAGTAGTAATAATATGATAAAGAACAAGGAAATGGAAAACTTAGGATCTTTAACCAATAGAGAATTGAATATATTATATGAAATTTCTAAAGGATTAAAGAATAAAGAAATAGCTGATAAATTGTTTT